>CALMAV010000381.1:7143-12285 GCA_937859895.1 uncultured Bryobacterales bacterium
CTCACAGCCCACTGCAGCGCCTGCATGCCGCCCATCGAGCCACCGGCGACGGCTAGCAATCGCTCAATGCCCAGTTGATCGATCAGCTCTTTTTGCAGACGAACCATGTCCGCAATCGTGATCACTGGGAAGTGCATTGCATAGCGCCGGCCTGTTACTGGATCAACCGAACCGGGGCCAGTTGTGCCTTGGCATCCGCCCAGCACGTTGGAGCAAATCATAAAGTACTGGTCCGTATCGAAAGCCAGCCCTGGACCCACCATGGCCGACCACCAGCCGGGCTGTCCTGTTCGCTTGTGTACGCCCGCTGCATGCGCATCACCTGTGAAGGCATGCAGAAGCAGAATTGCATTGCTCCTGGTAGCGTTCAGAGTTCCATAGGTCTCATATGCAATCTGGACATTGACTAGCGAGATGCCGCAGTCCAAAGGCAAATTTGGGACGGTTGCGATTTGAGTCTCTACGACGATTTCGCTTTGAAGGATACTGGTCATGCAGCGACGACGAAAACGATGCTTTGTCTTGCACGATAACATTCCTCGGCGGCGATAATAGTTCTTCAAATGCGCAAGCACCTCGGTATCGTTCTAGTCGGGTCAACTTTGCTGATTGCCGCGGGAACAGACTTAATGCCGTTGAAGCAATACGCTGGAAGCTGGAAGGTCACTCGCAAAAGCACGAACGGCCAAGTCGAAGATCTGAAGATCAGCTGTGGGCAAGCTGGAAAGTCGTACGCCTGTGAACAAGCAGTGAGCGGATCAGTCCGCGGCCTCTTGGTCTTCCTGCCGACGAGTAATCCCGGTCACTTCATAACCCAGAACGTTCAGCCCGATGGGCGTGCAACCGGGCGAGGTGAACTTTCGATAGAGGGCAATCGGTGGGTCTTTACAAATACTTGGAACGGTGGCTCAACTGTCACTCACTACCGAACCACAAACGTTTTCACTACGCCGAGCCAGGTGCACTTCCAGCAGGAAGAATCTACCGACGGCAACAATTGGCAAACCAAGGACACCGGCGAGCAGATACGAGCTTCGAAGTGACCTTACGATGGTGGTTCAGTCTGGCGAGTGTCGGCCTATTCCTTTGCATAGCTGGGCCCTTGCCCGCACAGACGGACGCGGTAAGCACTCCTCCGCCTAGCGCAGGTGCCGTGCCCGCCCCTGCGCCGCAGCAGAACGGGCGCAATCTGGACGAGGTCCTGAAGCGCGTCGATGATCTGCTTTGGTTCACTCGGCTAAACGATGTTGCAGACGTTGACAAGGTCGAGTTCACAAGCTCGCCGCCTGCCCACGTGCTCAATGAAAAAGCGCCTGGGGCAACCAACCCGCTCATTATCCACGCCTATACTTTTATCCCGAAGAACCTGAATCGCACAGTGAAGCAGCCGCTCATCACGTTTGCTCACCAGGGCGTCCATGCAAACTTTGACACCAGTGATCTGCACGTTATCCGGGAACTACTGAAGCAGGGCTATAGCATCGTCGCTTGTGATTACCGGGGCAGCACCGGCTACGGCGCGCAATTTTATGAGCAGATCGATTACGGCGGCCGCGAAATCGATGACGTTTACAACAGCACGCAGTGGATGCTCGAAACCTACAGCTTCCTGGATCCGAAACGAGTAGGGATGATCGGCTGGAGCCACGGCGGAGCCATTGCCTTACTGACGGTCATGGAGCATCCGGGAACCTATGCTGTCGCCTACGCCGGTGTTCCAGTAAGCGATCTGGTTGCCAGAATGGGCTATGAGCCAGAGTCCTATCGGCAGCTTTACTCAGCCCCGTATCACCTCGGCAAAACGGTCCGCGATGACATAGAGGAGTATCGAAAGCGTTCACCAGTGAATCACGTGAAGTCACTGGCAACGCCTCTGCTGATCCATGCCAACACAAACGATGAAGACGTGAACTACTTAGAAGTGGAGCACCTGATTCAGGCACTGAAAGCCGAAGGAAAAAAGTTCGACTACAAGGTCTACCAGAACGCACCCGGCGGCCACTACTTCAACCGCACTGACACCAAACTGGCCCGAGACTCACGAGCCGAAGTCTACAAATTTCTCGCCGGCTATCTGCATCCAGGACATTGAGCACTAGCTTAAGGCGATCAACTAAGTCCGTTTAGTCGGAGCGAAAATTGGTACGCTCGCACGTTTTGCTGCACGCTCTAATTTGCTGTCAAGAGTAGCCAAAGGTGCACTATGGCGAACACAGAGTTCTAGGTAAGCAACATCATAAGCAGAGAGACTGTTTTCGCGTGCAAGCGGCAGCACATCAGTCAGGTAATCGCCAATGGATCGAACATCCTGTACTACTGCAAGGGTTTTCAGAAGACCCATGAACTGCTGTATCTCAGCTTTTCCCAAACGTTTCTTGCGTTCAGCAACCCAGATTGCGTTCGTAAGCTCAAGGCTCCAAATAGCCGGAACAAGAATAGTCCGCTCCTCCAGTGCAAGAAGAACGCTATCGGCGTATTCGCTCGCTTCGTCTGGAAAGCACCAGGCCAAAGTCGTAGAGGCATCAACTACGACACTTTTCAATAGCGTCTACCCTCATTGATCATGTCCCGGATACTCATTTTGCTAGGCTTCACCCGCTTTCGCAGATCTCGCATTCCCTCGACAATCTCACGATGAGAGAGCTTTGGCCTCTTCGCCTCGACCGGTACTAATAAGGCCGCCGGAACACCATGCCGTGTAATTGTGATTTCCTCGCCATTAGCTACTCGATCTAGCAACGAAGATAGGTGCGTTTTAGCCTCAAATGCTCCGACTGTTTCCACATCAACTAGTTAAACTAGTTGGTCTCAATGTACATTAGAACGATCTATTTCTACGTCGCTAGAACGAAGTAGTCATCGCGGTTCATACAACTTTACGGTGCTCCACAGATGAGCAACCACCGCCCAATGCTCTAGACTAAGAATCTTCTTTTCACTCATGAAAACCGCGCTTGCCTTGCTGCTCTTCTCCTCCCTAGCCGCAGCCAAAATCACCACCCCCAAGGAACAGTTCGGCTTCAATCTGGGCGACGATTACCAGCTGACCAACTACACGCAGCTTTCCGATTACTGGAAGAAGCTGGGGAGCGAATCGGACCGCATGAAGCTGCAATCGATCGGCAACACTGCTGAAGGCCGCCCCCAGTACATGGCCATCGTCAGTTCGCCTGACAATCTGAAAGCACTTGATCGTTACCGCGATATCTCTCGCAAAGTGGCCCTCGCGGAAGGTTTAACTGAAGGCGATGCGCATGCGCTGGCGCAAACCGGCAAAGCCGTAGTCTGGATCGACGGAGGCCTTCACGCCAGTGAGGTCGAATGTGCACAGGCACTCACCGAGATGGTCTATCAGACGGTCAGTCGCGACGACGCGGAAACGATGCGCTTCTTGAACGACGTCATCATCCTCTTCGTTCAAGACAATCCGGACGGCCAGGATCTGGTCGCCAATTGGTACATGCGCAACTCGGACCCCTCCAAGCGCACCGATGCCGGCCTGCCCCGGCTCTGGCATAAATACATCGGCCACGATAACAATCGTGACTTCTTCATGTGCAACATGCCAGAATCTACCAACATCAATCGCGTCCTTTACCGCGAATGGTTCCCGCAAATCATGTACAACCATCACCAAACCGGGCCGCCCGGTGCAGTGATCTTCATGCCTCCCTTTCGCGACCCGTTCAACTATCACTTCGACCCGCTCATCATGATGGAGCTGGATCAGGTCGGGTCGGCAATGCACAGCCGCATGGAAGCGGAGAGCAAGCCCGGCGCGGGCATGCGTAGCGCATCCACTTACTCCACTTGGTACAACGGCGGGCTGCGCACCACTACTTACTTTCACAACATGATCGGGCTGCTTACAGAAATTATCGGCAGTCCCACGCCCATGGACCTGCCGCTCGTTCCCGCAATGCAACTGCCCAGGGGCGACCTGCCATTCCCCATTGCGCCTCAGAAGTGGCACCTGCGCCAATCCATCGAATACTCGCTTACCGCGAACCGTGCCGTGCTCGACTTTGCCTCTCGATATCGCGAGACACTGCTCTACAACTCATATCGCATGGCCCAAAACTCCATCGACCGCGGCAATCGCGACTCCTGGACCATTACGCCCAAACGCATTGAGCTGCTGAACCAAGTCGCCAAAGAGACCAAGAGCGCGAAACCGGCCGAAGCTCCACCAGCAGCCGGCGCCTTCAATGCGCGTGAAACTGTTCCAGCCAAGCTCTACAACTCCGTACTGCACGACCCCGCAGCCCGTGACCCGCGCGGCTACATCATTCCTCCCTCGCAGCCCGACCCGCTTACCACCCTCAAATTTTTGAACGCACTCATTAAGAACGGTGTCAAAGTGCAGCGCGCTACAACTCAGTTCCAACTGGGCGGCAAGTCGTATCCGGCCGGTTCTTACCTTGTGAAATGCGCCCAGGCGTACCGGCCACACATCCTTGACATGTTCGAGCCCCAGGACCATCCCGACGACTTCCGCTATCCAGGTGGTCCGCCCGTTCCGCCCTACGATGCCACTGGCTATACCCTTGCCTTTCAGATGGGCGTTTCCTTTGACCGCATCTTCGACCCAATGGATGGCCCGTTCGAACAGATTACCGATCTCATTGCGCCCCCTCCCGGTACGGTCACCGGAACGGCAAAAGCAGCCGGCTGGGTTCTGAGTCATCGCGTGAACGACGCATTCGTGCTTATCAATCGACTATTGAAAGCTGGCTGCCCGGTGTACTGGCTCAAAACGAACCCGTCCGGTCTAGACGCCGAGACTGTCGGAACTGGCGCTGTCTGGGTGCCCGCCTCTGCCCAGGCGCGATCCATTGTCACCGCAGGCACCAAGTCACTTGGCCTTACCGCAACGGCCTTGGCGCAAACTCCAGAAGGCGAAGCGCTGCGCCTGAAACCAATCCGTATCGCTCTCTTTGATCAATACGGCGGGCTGATGCCTTCCGGCTGGACTCGTTGGATTTTTGAACAGTTTGAGTTCCCCTTCATTGTTGTGCATCCACAGGATTTGGACGCCGGCGCCTTGGGACGGAACTTCGACGTGCTGGTGCTAACAGACGGTGCGGTTCGCCTACCGGGAACTGGCCGCGGAGACTTTGCCTTCGACGCACAGCCCAACCC
>CALMAV010000382.1:0-3228 GCA_937859895.1 uncultured Bryobacterales bacterium
CCGCTATATGCTGGACCGTGTCTCCAATGTTGTTTGGGGCTTGGATGGACAGGGCGGGACGGGAAGCTTTGCCGATTACGCGCAGTGGGAAGCCTGGCAGGTAGAGCAGGGACGAAACAAAGCCAAATCCCGAACGGGAGCTTCAAATACAAAAACGTCTAAAGCTGCTCCTAAGAAGAAGCTCTCCTATAAAGACAGCCGCGATTACGAGACCATTGAGCAGAGGATTGAAGAGGCGGACGCGGCGCTACTCGCAAAGCGTGAACTGCTTAACGACGATGCAGTGGCAACTAATCCAAAGCGCCTCGCTGAACTATATGCAGAGATTGAAGCGGATCAGAGCCGATTAGACGATTTGTACGCTCGTTGGGGCGAGTTGGAAGCTCTGGCTCAGTGAGGCGCATCTACCAAAGAGAGAACCTATGGATCAATTTGCAGTGTGGGCACAGATAGAATCGAAGCCAGGTAAGGAGTCCGAGGTAGAGGAGTTTCTAAAATCGGCACAGCCCCTGGCAGTAGCCGAAGCGGGAACTACCACCTGGTATGCCCTAAAGATTGGCCCTTCTAAGTACGGCATTTTCGATACTTTCGCCGATGCGGCAGGACGCGACGCTCACCTGAATGGCGATATTGCCAAAGCTCTGTTTGCCAAAGCGCCTGATTTATTTGTACGGGAGCCGGAGATTGACAAACCGATGATCCTGGCAGCAAAGGCTCCAGGCGTTTGAATAGTAAGAAACATGCAGAGCCGAACCAAAACGGGCGGCTCTGTATGCAGGTAGGCGAGAACGCCCTGCCTATTCCGCTTTTGCGACCACCGAGATTCGGGGAAGCGTGAAGGCGTATAAGGTGTCCCCTGCCCCGACCAGCAGGTATTGGCGCCCATCCAATGTGTACGTCATTGGGCCGTTGCTGACCGAAGAGAGTAGCCCAACATGCCACAAGATTTTGCCCGTTGCTGGATCAAACGCAATTAGATTCTTCTTAGGGTCAGGATCACCGGTGAAAAGCTTACCGCCCGCCGTGGTCAGAATGCTATTTACATTGCCGCCAACATTCGGGAAAGTATGGTTCCATTTAATGTCGCCCGTTTTGTAATCGATTGCCTTCAGAGAGCACTGTGACCACACACCGTTATCCCGTCCACCGTAGCCTTCCGGCTTGGGATCGGTATCAGTTAGATAGTAGACGCTATAGGACTGGGAGGAATAGACGTAGAACAGGCCGGTTTGGGGATCAAAACTAGGAGCAGGCCAGTTAGTGGCACCTCCGGATGCCGGACTCACCAGCGTTCCATCAGTTTTAGGATCCTTTGCCGGATCGGCCATCGGAATGCCCTTAGCGTTCAGCCCTTTCGCCCACGTTGCGTGGACAAACGGCTTGGTCTGGAGGTGCTCCCCAGTGACCCGATCAAGCAGAAAAAAGTAGCCGTTGCGGTTAGCTTGAGCTAACAGTTTGCGCGGCTTACCATCCCACTCTCCGTCAAATAAAACGGGCGTCTGAACAGCATCGAAGTCGTGGGTGTCATGCGGAGAAACCTGGTAGTACCACTTCAGCTTGCCGGTATCAACATCTAAGGCCACGATGGAGCAAGTCCAGAGGTTATCGCCCTTGCGACCCTGGCCGGCGTGCACCGGATTTGGATTGCCGGTTCCCCAATAGATTGTTTTTAACTCAGGGTCGTAAGTTCCGGGCATCCAGGTCATACCGCCACCATGCGACATTGATTCAACGTCGGGCCACGTCGCTGAACCAGGCTGGCCTTTGCTAGGCTCGCTGTTCCAGCGCCACTGCACATGGCCATCTTCCGGATCGCGCGCTTCCAAGAAGCCAGGAACATCGAGCGAGTCACCGCCTGTGCCACAGATGATGTGATTTCCGACTACAAGCGGAGCAGGTGTCGAGAAGTATTGCTGCTTTACATCGGCGATCTCAATACTCCAGCGGAACTTACCAGTGTTTTTATCGAGCGAGATCAGGTGATTGTCGGGCGTTTCAAAAAAGAGCCAATTTCCGTAGATACCCACGCCACGGTTTCCAATATGAATTCCGCCCTGCGACTCCCATTTGTAGTGCCAAAGCTCCCGGCCATTATGAGCGTCTATCGCCCAGGCATGATCAGGCAAGGTAAAGTAGAGCACCCCGTTTACTTGTAATGGAGTGGCTTTGATAGTTGCTCCGAACATGCTGCCGTTATCGCCTGGAACAGCGCGGTACTCCCAGGCAAGGTTCAGGTTTTGAACATTCGATGAATTGATCTGGGACAGTGGGCTAAAGCGCCGCCCTGAGTAGTCACCGTTAAATGTAGGCCAAGTATCGGTAGGCGGCTGCAGCAGCTTCTGCGGATTAAGTTCCTGCGCACCGGCCAAACCGGAACAGCATAGAGCAACAATCGGAAGAAAACGGTGGATCAACTTCATTTCAGTGTTTCCAAATAAGCAAAGACGTTGTGCATGTCGGCATCGGTGTACTTGGGGAGAAGATCCGCGTGGGCCTGCAGCGGATTCTTCACCTGTACCTGAAGACCATCAGCGTCGCGAGACCACGAATGCGGCTCTCCATGCGCATCGACCATCGAGACTGTGAAATCGTCAAGGTACGTCAAGGTCCCAGAAACCGGAGTGCCTGAAGCTGGCGTGACTGTTACGGTACTTTGGGTCTTCGGATCGGGAGGAGCACCACTGCCACCACGGCTTTTCGTCTCTGGATACAACATGCGGGCCAGCAGGGCTTCGGGTTCGTACTTGGTCGAAACGTGCGCTAAATCGCCAGTAGCCGAGTGGCACCCGGCACAATTAGCCGAAAAATACGCCTTGCCCGCTGTAGCGTTGCCGGTATTGATGTTCTGCGTCTTGTACTCCATCCGGTTGACGGTAGATTGGGTTCGATTAAGCAGAAAGGCGGACAGGGCGAGGATCTGGTCCTGGTTAAAGGGAAACTTCGGCATTCCCTTCTCTACTCGGCCATTCAGCACCACGGGGCCAATCTGAGTACCAGTGCCCTCGTCGTGCAGCACTAAGACTGACCGGACCAAGTTGGGCCCAGAATTTCCGCCATTTGCATTGGAGCCATGGCAGAAAGCACAATTGGCAACAAACAACTTTTGGCCGGCAGCTACAAGAGCCGGATCCGGAGCCTTGCTCAAGCCGAAAAACTTCTGCCCGAAATCGCCGCCCGACTTGTTGGAAGCGCCATGAGCACCGGTAACTGCAGGAGTTTGGGCTGGAC
>CALMAV010000382.1:3238-4484 GCA_937859895.1 uncultured Bryobacterales bacterium
GCGGGCCGTTACCCGCGCCAGCTGCCGGTTCCGGACTCTTGACGGGAGGGGGCGCTTGTGGCTCCTGGCCCGGGAGTGAGTAGGTTGCACTGACCGTGACAAGAGCCAGCGCAAGGATCGGGATAAACTTCTTCAAACAATACTCCTGATCGAACAAAGATCAAACCTTAGGCTAACGCAAGCCTTGGGGAAGAATGACAGTAAGATGACCGGAAAAGTCCGATGACTACACAGAATTTGGGGAAAGATAGCCGACCGAAGGTGCGCTGGTGGTGGCTTTCCGGACCGTTCACTAAACAGGATATCGCGAGTCAGTTGACGTGGGTTGCAGCCAATGGGTTCGGCGGAGTGGAGCTGGCGTGGATCGACCCGTCGTGGCTGGAAGAACCCGAGCGCAGCGCACCGAGACCCTCCTTTTTGAGTGCCGAGTGGAGTAATCTGGTGGCCTTCGCTAAGGAGGAAGCTTCGGCGCAAGGACTCAGCTGTGATTTCACGTTTGGCAGCGCCTGGCCGTTCGGCGGAACGTGGGTGAGCGCGGCCGACGGTGCGCAGACCTTCGACGGAGTTTCAGGCGAGCGACTACGCGGCTCGTGGGAGGAAAAGCCGGGCGCCCAGGTGCGGGTGATAAATCATCTCTCCGCCTCGGCTCTCCACCGTTACGCCGGCCCGCTACTGGCAGCGTTGAAACCAGCGTTGGCCGGCGATCGGTCGGCTCTCTTCTGCGACTTACTGGAAGTTGCGACAGAACGATTATGGTCGACCGAATTGTGGGATCGGTTTGCCGAGCGGTTCGGCTATCGGCTGGAGCCGTTTGCATCTTGTCTAGATGAAGAGCAAGATGTCCGCTATGACTATCGCAAGCTGCGCGGCGAGGTCATTCGAGAGCAGTTCTATGAGGCATTTGTGGAGATCTGCCACCGTGCCGGCGCGGACGCACGAGTGCAGTGTCACGGGGCACCTACCGATCTTCTTGCGGCATATGCAAGCGTAGATGTTCCAGAGTCTGAAGGGCTGCTGTTCCCACCCGAGTTCTCCCGCATCGCGGCTTCCGCGGCGGCTTGGGCGGGCGCTGCCGTTGTAAGTGCCGAAGCATTCACGTGCCTCCATGGATTTCCGGGCTGGGATGACAGTGCCGATGAACTTTGGCAAGAGGAGACAGCGGGTGACCTGAAGCTGCTCGGCGATACTCTGTTCGCCTATGGCGTCAACCAATTGGTTTGGCATGGAATGCCCTACCGGCCCGAAG
>CALMAV010000382.1:4494-4931 GCA_937859895.1 uncultured Bryobacterales bacterium
GTTTTATGCGGCTGTTCACGTAGGGCCTGATAGCTCCTTCGCGCCAAAGCTGCCTGCTCTGAATGACTACTTCGCTACGGTTTGCCGCACTTTGCGCGAGGGTAAGCCAGTTGCAGGTGTTGGGGTTTTGCTGCCGTTTGAGGATGGCCTGATGAAGGATCGTATTCCCCCGGGGGAGCGCACACCCGGCGCTAATTTCGAATGGGAGATGCGGAAAGCACGGCAGCCAGCCGAGTGGAACGGGTTTGCTCCAATTTGGATCTCACAGGCATTTCTGCGCGAAGCCGAATTCGCCGCAACCGGAGCAATTACCTCACGTCATGTGACGGTGCAGGCTGTGGTCATCGATTGCGAGTGGTTGGACCCTGAATCGTTGAACGAGTTAACCAGGCTCGCCAAAGCCGGAGGGCGAGTCATCTGCAAGCGGAGGCCTAGAC
>CALMAV010000383.1:0-896 GCA_937859895.1 uncultured Bryobacterales bacterium
CGTGGTCCCTGTTATCCGGCCAGAAAACGGCGACCTAGCTGATGGTGCAACTATGACTGAGCCGGTACTCCAATACGGCATCGTTGAAAACTCGGGCGAATGGTCGGGCTTACGGAGTGCCGAGGCGCGTCGCAAGATGGCGGCCAATGCTCAGGCGCATGGGTTCGGCAATGAAACCACCACTTACCGGCTGAAAGACTGGGGCATTTCGCGGCAGCGCTACTGGGGCACGCCGATCCCAATTATCTACTGCCCAAAGTGCGGAGCCGTGCCCGTTGCCGAGAGCGATTTGCCCGTTAGACTTCCGGCCAACGTGAAGATCACGGGCAAGGGTCGATCGCCTCTGGAGAACGTGCCCGAGTTCATGAATGTTTCCTGCACAAAGTGCGGTGGCCCGGGCCGACGCGAGAGCGACACCATGGACACGTTCGTTGACTCCTCGTGGTACTTCTACCGCTACTGCGACCCGCGCAACGATACGGCCCCGTTCTCAGCGGACGCAATTGCGCAGTGGTTTCCCATTGATCAATACATCGGTGGCGTAGAACATGCGATTCTGCATCTCATCTACTCGCGGTTCTGGACGAAGATGATGCGCGACATCGGCGTCATCGCAAACGAAGAACCAACGCGCCGGCTTTTCACCCAAGGCATGGTGATCAAGGAAGGCGCAAAGATGTCCAAGAGCCTCGGCAACGTCGTTTCCCCGGATGATCTGGTCGCGCAGTATGGGGCCGATTCGGCACGGCTGTACTCGCTCTTTGCAGCGCCGCCTGATCGTGATCTTGACTGGCAGGAAGATGGCGTCTCCGGCATCAACCGCTTTCTCGGGCGCCTGTTTCGCTTCGTTACGCGAAATGCTGATCGAGCTACCGACAGCACTCAATCCGCCACAG
>CALMAV010000383.1:906-3181 GCA_937859895.1 uncultured Bryobacterales bacterium
CAGTGGCCGACCGAAAGGCTCTGCGCAAGCTCCACCAGACCATCGACAAGATCACCCAGGATTTCGACAATCGCTGGCATTTCAACACCTCCGTTGCGTCGCTCATGGAGCTGGTCAACGAGCTGTATCAACTGGAAGCCGATCTTTCGCCGGACTGCCTCCGTCAAGTTTGTCGAAGTCTGACTTTGTTATTGGCTCCCTTCGCTCCTTACACGGCACAGGAACTCTGGCAAGTTCTCGGCCACTCCGGCCCTGTGTTTCGACGAGACTGGCCGAAGTTTGATCCCGAACTGGCCGCTGAGGATGAGATTGAGTTTCCCATTCAGGTAAATGGCAAGCTACGCGGGCACCTTCGTGTCACGCCCGGGAAGTCTGATGCGGAGCTTGAGCAGCTTGCTCGACAGAACGAGCGGATCAAGCCTTTCCTGGAAGGCAAACAGGTAGTCAAGGTGATCATCATTCCGGGCCGTCTGATCAATGTGGTTGTCAAGTAGCCGGACTTAGTAGTGAGTTAGATCGAGTGCACAACCGAACTGCGATCAGGTAAGCTGCCGATTCCGATTGCTCACCACAAGCGCTTTTTTGGTCCTAATCCGTTTCATACTGCAAGGTGCTTGTCACACCGTGGTTTCCGATTAGATAGCTCGCCTGCCCGCGTGGAGTGCACAAGATTTGTTCGTGCTGTCCTGAGCCAGTATTGGGAAACATCTCACCAACGCGACTGTCGTCAGCCTAGATGACTTTATGCCGCACTGTCACGTGCCATTGAACAGTGGTCAGTATCGGCTCGGCCATAGTGAGCGGAAGAACATGATAAAGAGGTTCTCCTTCCAGATAAGGAGCTGAACTTAATACGGAAAAAGCTGACTGAACACCCAGTCTTCCTTCTCATCATCAATCCAGTCATACAAACCTGCCCAAACCTCCCCAATTTCTGGCGGTGGTGGCAAAACCGACCATACTTCAGCCCACCACGTTGGAGACTCAAAGCGCAGGTCCCCGTAAGGATCAATTAGAAGGATTCGTCGGTGCCTCGGATAAGCGTGGAACTTCTTCGAACAATTTTCAAACGTCCTTCTGATCAGGGACACCAGGTCTCTAGGCAATTGCGTCGGGTTAAGATAGTCAGTCAGCAAATTGGACTCTTGGACCCATTCGATGGCGAGTCCAGAATCTGGAGTGTCGGGTTCTCTGTCAACCGAGGGGAATTTGCTGAAATTCCATCGCCAATTGTACCAGCGCATCCCCTGATCCGGCCGCCAGCAGAAGCCCTTGCCCAACCTGCGCGAATTTCTCCCACCGCCTTCTCCGCCAACAATCTCAATTCGGCGCGCTTGCCTTCCATAAGCATAGGTAGGCGGATCTTATAAAGCTCGTCTGCTACTAGATCCTTCAATCCTTGTGAGAACACGTCTGCTATTTCGTGATCATTACTGTGCCGGTAAGCGTAGTCTACCGGCCAGGAGATGGATTTCCTCTCCAGAACAAGCTCAAGTCGGCTCTCTTTATCGATGTAAAGAGCTTCCGGCTGAGATGTCGTGCTATCAAATCGGTCAAGACAAGCACCGTGGACATATGTCGAGCCTTCCGTGACGTTGAGATGATTCACGAATGGTTCGGTAAATCGTCTCTCGCAGCCGCCGGACTGTGGAATGCAGGACATAGATCACTATTCTAAAACTTCCTTTCAGTAGATCCCTGATGCGTAGATTCACTATGCGCAACTCCGCAATGCCGTGAAGACACTCTTATTCTCTGATTCAGATATTGCCAGCTACCTCCGTGCTCACTTTACGTTTAAATCTGAGAAGTCTCCACGCTAAGAACATATGGCGCTGTAAGGGCGAGCTTTCCGCCAGCATCCACCAACAGTCGCCAAGAGTCCGTCAGTCCCCAATTCGTCATGTCCGTGAAACGCTCTTCGCGCGGCTTTGCGCTGCTTAAACAATCTTTAACTCAGCACCTAACATCAGCCTCAGATGATAGAGTGACATCCGAGGCGGAGGCTTAAAGAAGAATTGGCGATCATTCGCTGCGGCTCACCGGCATCACCGACAATGTGAAGAAGGATGGGTCTCTGTCTGGAGCCACAAAGATGGCGAACCAGGCGGGTACGCTCATTATGCAGCTTCATGACAGCCGCGCGCATGTGCCTTCGCTTGACAGATACGGCGAGTCGGGGATTTTGTTGTTGGATAACGAACGAGAATTTCTATTTGACCAGTCAAAAGCACAGCTTGACGAGGAACCGGACAGCTCAGAACCTAATTCGGAC
>CALMAV010000384.1:0-5959 GCA_937859895.1 uncultured Bryobacterales bacterium
GCGAGTGAGTAGCAATCCCGGGCTGCAGAGACGGCAACAGGTCTTGTCAGGAGGGGGAATGATAGGGCTCGGACTCTACGTAGGATTGTCCGGCACCGCACGCGCAAAATGAAGGCTCAACTCTCTGGAGCAGCGCCAGTTCAAAGCTGAGGTTTCTTCTCAATGCCCCTTCACCTTCAGAAACATGATCGCTGCACCATCCCAGTTGTCACGTCCAGCGCTCTGCGGAGGCTTGTTGCGCAATGACACAATGCCTAAGTCACTATGTCGCAAATGATAGTGCGCCTGCAGATAACGGCGCACTAGATCTGCCCGTTGTCTTCCGCGGAGGAACTGCTCATCCGGCGTTCCCTCAACTGCGTAGCCTTCCACCACAATCATCTGTTGCGGTAAAGAATTTAGTTCCGGCGCTATCTCCAAATCAATCTGGTGACGTCCGGCTTGCGATAGCTGCTCTTGTCCAGCTGTGTCGCCTACGATGAAGTTGGAAGCCTGAAGCCACCGTCGCGTCCCGGCATCTTTCTGGCGGTTACAAGCTTCGTCGTAATCCACCGGTGTCAACTGATCCAAATTGTAAAAGCCGCGCTTCTTAAAGAAAGCGCGAAAGAAGAAGTTGTGCTTCAATGCTTCCGTGTCATCAGCAAGATTGGTGGTGCTGCGGTTCAAATTCGAAAGCGTTTCGCGAAGGTTGGTAGCCCCATCATCGCCTATACTGTCCTCGGCTAACGCACTTTTCACAGTGACATTGAGCTGCTGTGATACGGCTTGCACATTATCCAGCGTCGCTTGCGCTTTGGCTGCCAGATCGCGCGATTGCAGATCGGCGACCATCTGATTTGCCCGATCGGACGCTTGCTTCACGCTCCCCGAAGCGCCCTGCACATTCGACATCGTGGCTTGGATCTGCCCTCGCGTATCCTCATCCTTGAGCAACAGCCCAGCTGGGCCCTTGCCCGCATTTAGATCTGCAACCAAGCTGTTGACTTGCCCTGTAATCCGAGTGCCGTCCTTGGCAATTCTCGTGATGTCTGGCTGGACTGCACTCATTAAATGATCAGCACGATTAACAGTCTTCGTCACCGTGTCAAGCGCCACATCCACCCGGCCCCGAATATCAGTCACGCTGCTATGGACATCGTTCAATAGAGCTGAGCCTTTCTCCATCACGGCGCCCAAATCAAAAGGCTCTTTGCTGGGAAGCGTATCGCCCCCTGCTACTTCGCCAGCCTGCTCGGACCCTTTCTTAATGGAGACAAATTTATCGCCCACCACCCCTGTCGTTTCGATGGACACAACAGAGTCCCGACGAATCATGCCATGAACTTTTTCTTCTACCTGCAGCTCGAGCCGGAATCGGCCCGAAGCACGCCCGGGGATCTCAATCTTGCGAACCCTCCCGGCATCGAGCCCGGACACATTCACTTTGGCCGCGCTGGCCAGCCCGCCAAGGTCGGAAAACTCGGTATACAACGTCAAGTGCCTGCTAAATGCTTTCTGACGATCACCAATGAGGAAGAGGATGCCGGTCAGCAGCCCGAACCCGACAACAATGAAAAGACCAATTGCCCAGGGTCGAATTTTCATCTCAGTCCTTCTCCGACACTAGTGCCCGAACCAGTTCATTCTCGTGATTTTCCAACTCCTCGGCCTTTCCAATGGCCAGAAGACGCCCCTTCTCCAACACCGCCATGCGGTCACCCACTCGACGGGCTCCCCGAACATCATGGGTCACAATCACAATCGTTGTCTTTCCCTTCTCTTTCAGGCCCAACAGCAGGTCGTCGATTTCAGATGACGTTACGCGATCGAGTCCGCTATTCGGTTCATCCGCTAACAAGATGCAAGGGTCTAAGGCGAGCGCACGAGCAAGCCCGGCACGTTTGCGCATTCCGCCAGAAAGCTCTGCGGGCATCTTGTGCCGATCCTTGCCCAATCCCACGTCATCCAGTGTTGCCTGAATGATTGAGTCGATTTCTTCCTTTGACTTCTTTGTCATGCGAGCTAGAGGAAGCTCCAGATTATCGTTCAGCGAAAAGGAGTCGAACAGAGCGGCACTCTGAAACAAAAATCCAATCTGCCGCCGGACTTTTGACAAGCCATCTTCGTCCAAATCAACAATGTTCTGGCCGCGAATTTTCACAGCGCCTTTTTCCGGCTTTAGTAATCCGATCATCAGCTTTAGGGTTACGCTCTTGCCTGTGCCGCTGCGCCCTAAGATACACAGTGCCTCGCCGGTTTCAACTGCGAACGAGACATCATCCAGCACTTTGCGGTCGCCAAATCTCTTCGTCACACTCTCAAACACCACTGCCGGTTCACCCGAACCACTCATATGGCTGAGTCCGGAAAGAGAAAGAAAATCGCTTTCACAAGCAGTACGTCCGAAAGAATGATTAGCAGGGACGAGATAACCACGCTGTTGGTGGATGCTCGACCAACGCCGCTTGCGCCCTCATCAGTTGTGTATCCGAAGAAGGAAGATATTAAGCCAATGATGAGCCCAAAGACGGCTGTCTTCAACGTTGGGGGAATGAAGGTAGCCCAGCCAACCTGGCTGAAAGCTTGTTCGAGAAAAAGTGGAAGCGAGAGATGGGAGATGCTGCGTTCGACCAGATAGCCGCCCGTCAAGCCCGCTACGTCCATAAACACAGTAAGGATAGGAAGCGCGATGATGCAGGCGATCAAACGCGGAATTACCAGAAGCTTGAAGGAGTCGATTGAGAGAGCTTCGATTGCGTCAATCTGCTCGGTCACGCGCATATTGGCCAGTTCGGCCCCGATGCCTGCTCCTACCCGCCCGGCTACCAGCAAACCCGCGATCAAAGGGCCAATCTCATTGAAGAACGAGAGTGACTGCACAGTCGGAATCATTGCTTCAGCACCAAATCGCAAGAGAGAACTGCGGGTGTGTAGCGTCAGCACCAGCCCCACTGCAAAGCCAGATGCAAGCACCAGGGGCAGCGACTTCCAACCCACCTCCTCAATCTGTCTGAAAATCATTCTGACTTCGAAAGGAGGTAGAACTGCTCGACATACGGCATGCGAAGCGAATAACCCTACTTTGCCGGTGAATTCCAGGTAGCGCTGAATCGCTACCATTTGATCGGGCCGTTCTCGTAAAGAGGACACATCGACGGCAGTTCATCCGGCGATTGCCAAATCATTTCAGATAACGTTTGGAGCATGATGCGTCTCATTTCACTCTGCCCGACACGATAAACATGCGCGTCCGGCACTTTCGATCTATACTCTAACGCTACGTCTCCCCTCCCGACCTGTCAACTATACGTGCTGTAATTAGTCCGCCAGCCCATTCTTGATCGCAAACCGCACTAGTTCTCCAGTGCTGTGTAGATTGAGCTTCTCCATAATCTTGCTGCGATGCGAGTCAACGGTATACACGCTTAGGTTCAGCTTCGTTGCTATTTCCTTGTTGGTCTTGCCCTCTGCAATCAGACCGAGCCCTTCGCGCTCACGCGGCGATAGCGAGTCGGCTGGATCAGCACTTCGCTGTCCGTAGTCCTGCAGCAGAGCGCCCGAAACCGCTGGGCTCACATACCCGTCCCCGCGCGCTACCGACCGAATTGCATTCAGCAACTCCGTATCGATTGCGTCCTTCAATATGTAGCCGCGCGCGCCGGCCCGAAGTATCTCCCGCACATACACTGCTTCTTTATGCATGCTTAAAACCAGCACCTTGGCACGCTGATTTGCGGTCACAATCCTCTTGGTCGCTTCTACGCCATTCATGTCGGGCATCGCTACATCCATCAGCACAATGTCAGGTTTCAATTGCGCCGCCATCTCAACTGCCTGCCTGCCGTTTGCTGCCTCGCCAACTACTTGCAGGTCCGTCTGTGCGCTCAAAATCAACTTCAATCCCTGCCGAACAATCGTGTGATCATCGGCCAGCAAAATGTGAATTACCGGTTCGGCCACTCTGCCCCACTTGATAATTTTTGACTGCTCTGAAATTCGGGTGCTTCCATTTCACTCACTCTGTTCTTTCTGCGACGTCTCTCTAAACTCAATACGCCCAATACGTTCGTCCTGCCTCTGCTGCCAGAACTCAATTGCCACCGACCCGCTTTTCTGGTACTTTCGTCGTACTCGCCGGATGTTAACGAAATTCATGATCTCGAAAAGGCCTGCTCCGCTCCAATGCAAAGCTTTTACCTCGCTAGCGCTGCTAGCTGTTTCACCTGCATTGTTCGCGCAGTCGAGCCCGTCGGCCATCTCGCGATTGGCACACGCCGTTGATGCTGGTCGCACCGTCACACTCCGTGGTAACACGCGAAGGGAAGCAATTGCGAAGAATGATCGTGGACGCGTTGGAGATGACCGTGTCTTCCAACACCTTCAGTTGGTTCTGAGCCGTAGTCCTCAACAGGAGAAAGCGCTTGGGCAGTTTCTGGTGGATGTTAATGACAAAGCTTCGCCCAGCTTTCACAAGTGGTTAACCGCTTCGCAGGTAGGTGAGCGCTTCGGTCTGGCGGAGCCGGAACTACAGGCCGTCACCCGTTGGCTTCAGGACAGTGGATTAACCGTCAATGCTATTTCCCCAAGCTCTACCTTGATCGACTTCTCTGGCAACGCTCGCGCGATTCGCCGCGCTTTTCATACCGAGATTCATCACCTGAGTATCGGGAGAAAAGCTCATTTAGCCAACATGAGCGACCCCCAAATTCCTGCTGCTCTTGCCCGGATCGTTAAAGGCGTCTCCTCACTCAATGATTTCCGTCCTCGCCCGCAGCATTCTGTCGTTCGTGCGGCCGATGCAGCTCCTGCTGTTACCAGTTCTAACGGGCTAACTTTAGTTGGCCCCGCCGATCTGGCTACGATCTACAACTTCAATCCGCTGTTCCAAGAAGGAATCTCGGGCCAGGGACAAACTGTTCTCGTCATCGAAGATACAAACCTCTACACCGTTGCGGACTGGTTTGCTTTTCGCCGCCGCTTCGGGCTTGCCAAACGGTTCCCGGACGCTACACTCGAACAGATCCATCCAGCGCTGGGAACAGGGGGCGCCTGTGCCGATCCCGGTGCCAACGGAGATGATATTGAAGCGGCTTTGGACGTGGAGTGGGCCAGTGCTGCCGCGCCAAGCGCAAACATTGTCCTGGCATCCTGCGATAACACAGACTTCAACTTCGGCGGCTTTGTCGCGATGGAAAATCTGCTCACCAACGGTAGTACCCCGCCGCCAATCATCAGCATCAGCTACGGCGCGTCCGAAGTGGAGCTTGGTTCAGCGGGCAATGCCTATATCAATGATCTCTATCAATTGGCTGCGCTGGAAGGAGTTTCGGTATATGTCTCTGCAGGAGACTCTGGTGCGGACGGCAACAACTCTGATCGGGGCGCGGACCTTGCGACGAACGGTATCAACACGAGCGGCTTCAGTTCAACTCCCTATAACGTTTCGGTGGGCGGCACCGATTACCAGGACGCCTACCTAGGCCAGACAAGCACTTATTGGAACACCCCCAATACTGCCGCGGGCGGCTCGGCTAAGTCCTACGTCCCTGAGATTCCTTGGAACGACTCCTGCGGAAGCGAGTTAATCGCTACATTCCTCACCGGCTCACCGGCCACATACGGCGCTAGCGGCTTCTGCAACAGCTCCTTTGCGTCGAACAATGGGTTCCTGAACATTATCGGCGGAAGCGGCGGGCCTAGCAGTTGCGCTTCCGGCGATTCAGACCCGGCGACTCCCGGCACTGTGAGCGGAACCTGCGCCGGACAGCCAAAGCCCGACTGGCAGTTGGTGTTTGGTAATCCTTCCGATGGCGTGCGAGATCAGCCCGACGTCTCACTCTTCGCAGCTAGTGGCGCCTGGGGCCACGGATATGTATTTTGTTACTCGGACCCGGCCTTCAACGGTCGACCATGCAACCAGAGCTTATTTATAGCGGGCGGCACATCTTTCAGCGCGCCGATCCTTGCCTCCGTGCAGGCG
>CALMAV010000384.1:5969-7312 GCA_937859895.1 uncultured Bryobacterales bacterium
CAATCAGAAGACAAGGACCAATTGGGGTAATCCAAACCCGATCCTGTACTCGTTAGGGAACACCCAATATGGCAGCTCGGGTAACGCAAGCTGTGACTCGAGTCTCGGCAACGGCATCTCACCATCTTGTTTGTTCAACGACGTAACGCAGGGCGATATGACGGTCTACTGCCAGGCAGGCAGCCCTAATTGCTTTGCGCCCTCAGGCAAGTATGGCGTTCTATCTACGTCCACAACGGCCTACCAGCCAGCTTACGCAGCTAAGCCCGGCTGGGACTTTGCCACGGGACTTGGTACGATCAACGCCACCAACTTGGTGAACGCTTGGGCCGGCGGCGGATCACAATAGATCTACTCCAGAACCTTACGCCAGACCAATGCGAAAACTGAGTTATCTTTCTCCCCTCTTCCTCCTTCTTGGCAGTGCTTTTTACGCTGAGGCAGCGCCGGGTGCGTGTGCCTCAGTCTCTGGCAACCTGATCACCAACTGCGGGTTCGAAACCAGCACGCTCTCCGGCTGGTCAACGTCACCAACTGGCGCCGCTGAGGTGAGCTACGGCGTGGATGCAGTCGATGCTGCCACTGGTTCGTTCGGTGCCTACCTTGCCGGGTTCGCCGCGCCCGCCACTTTGTTCCAATCCGTTCTAACGACGCCAGGAGCACCGTATAGCGTCACCTTCTCGATAGCTCATCGGGACGCAAACAGGAACCCCTACTCGAATTCGTTGCTGATCCAATTTGGCAGTTCGACCCTGCTGGCCGAATCTAACCTAGTCTTCCCGTTTCAGCAGTACACAATCCTCGGCTACGCTTCCGCTACAGTATCGCGCGTAACGTTCAGCGCCATCGATCCGTTATCGTTCTTCTCTATTGATGATGTGTCCGTAGTGGCAGCCCCTATTCCTGAGCCATCGACCTTTGCGTTAGCATCGATTGCACTGGCTTACGCTCTTGCGTTCACTCTTCGGCGCACGCGGACCAGCTAATTCGACAATCCTCTCCCGGCAGCCCGGCAGAACGTTGCCGGGCCGCACTCCCCAATGTGCTTGAAATTTCCCCTGATTTAATTTCCAGGCTTACTCAAGCCAACTGCCTTACATTCGCTCTTGCAAAACCCCGATATACTGAGGGCGATCACCAAAGCCCTTGCTGGGCACGCAAGACAGAGATGGACACACAAGACGTCACGAGCGCTGCCGGAGTGCTAACTGAACCTGAGAGCCTGTCCTCTCCCAGCTGCGAACAGCCTCAGTCATTCAGCGCGAAGTCTGACAAATCCCTCCTCGTGGTTCGAACAAACTGGTCCGGCAACTACCGCTACGCCGCACAACGCTTTCACACTC
>CALMAV010000385.1:0-2762 GCA_937859895.1 uncultured Bryobacterales bacterium
CAATGGGAATGCGTACTGCTTGACTGCGGCCGTTGCGAAAGACACGAGCTTTGTTGATCTCTGACATAAACCGGTACTCTCTGGTATCCATCATGGGATGTATCTGCCCGAATGTCAACCTTGATCGTTTTGCATTAGCGTCTTACAAGCTAAGCGGCTAGTTGGCTTTCGCCCATCAGGGCTTTGTCGATATGATGGGCGGCTTTGCGACCTTCGGCAATGGCCCACACTACTAATGACTGACCACGGCGCACGTCTCCGGCTGAGAAGATGCCTGGCAATGAGGTCCGGTAGGAATCGTCAGTTTTGACGTTACCGCGTCCGTCCAGCTGAAGCGGCAGTTGCTCTAGCAGACCGGCGCGGACAGGGCCGGAGAAGCCAATGGCAATGAGCACCAGGTCGGCGTCAAGGTAGAACTCTGTGCCCGGCATCCGTTCAAGCCCCGGCTTTGGGCCGACGCGAACGCAGTGCAGTTTCTGGACATTGCCGTTTTCGTCACCGCTCAAGTGCGTTGTAAGAACAGACCATTCGCGAATTCCACCTTCTTCGTGGGCGGCTTCCATGCGCAGTTGCAAGGGCCAATGGGGCCAAGGCGTACTGGTGTGGCGCGATTCTGGGGGCATGGCATGGATTTGCAACTGATGAACAGAGGCAGCTTTCTGCCGATGCGCGGTGCCCAGGCAGTCAGCCCCAGTATCGCCACCTCCAATGATGATGACGCGTTTTCCGGTGGCGAGGATTTCGTCCGTTGAAGAGAAGGATTCGCCAGCAACCCGACGATTTTGCTGGGCCAGATAATCCATGGCGAAGTGAATGCCTTTGAGGTCGCGGCCAGGCAGTTCCAGTTCGCGTGGCTGCTCAGCTCCGATAGCCAGTAAAATGGCCTGGAACTCGTGCCTCAGCTGATCGGCAGTTACGTCCACCCCGACATGAACTCCCGTTCGAAACTCTACCCCTTCGGCGCGCATTTGCTGGACGCGACGTTCAATCAGGCTTTTTTCCATCTTAAAATCGGGGATGCCGTAGCGGAGCAATCCACCGATATCTGAGTGACGTTCGAAAACGGTAACGGCGTGACCAGCACGCGCCAGCTGTTGCGCAGCGGCAAGACCAGCCGGACCCGAGCCGACAACCGCTATTTTCTTGCCAGTACGCCGGCGCGGCGGTTCGGCAGTAACCCAACCTTCGGCAAAGGCGTGGTCGATGATCTTCTGCTCGACCGCTTTGATGGTGACCGGTGGTGCATTAATGCCCAGCACGCACGCCGATTCACAAGGAGCCGGGCAGATACGGCCGGTAAACTCCGGGAAGTTGTTAGTGGCGTGCAGGGAGCGAATGGCTTCGCGCCAGCGATCACGGTAGACGAAGTCGTTCCAGTCAGGAATGTAGTTGTTCAGGGGACAGCCAGTGTGGCAGAACGGAACACCGCAATCCATGCACCGGGCGGCTTGTTGCTTGGCTTTGGATTCGGGGAAGTCCTGATACACTTCGAACCAATCGTTGACGCGCTCAAGTACAGGCCGGCGTGTAGGCGTCTCGCGTTCGTATTCCAGAAAACCAGTGGGTTTGCCCATCTTACCGGCTCCTATCTCCGGCAGCGGCGACATTCGTTGCCGAATCAGGAATTGTTGGAATCTTCATTGGTTCGACTTGGTCGGCCAGCGCACGACGGTACTCGTGCGGGAAGACCTTAACGAAAGACGGTAGCATCTCAGACCATTGATCGAGGATCCGCTGGGCCAGCGGACTACCGGTGAAATCAAAGTGGCGGCGAAGCAGATACTCGAGCCGGGCAATATCCTCGCGTTCGAAAATAGGCTCAAGATCAACCGCAGTGCGGTTGCAACCAAACCGCGCAAAGTCTCCCGTCTTGTCAAACACATAGGCTAAGCCGCCGCTCATACCAGCGGCGAAGTTACGTCCCGTAGCCCCAAGAACGACAACCGTGCCGTTGGTCATGTACTCGCAGGCATGATCGCCAACGCCTTCGACCACGGCGGTGGCACCAGAGTTGCGGACCGCGAAACGCTCGCCCGCAACACCGTTGAAATAGGCTTCGCCGCCCGTTGCGCCATAGAGAACCGTGTTCCCGATAAGAATATTTGCTTCGGGTGCAAACGCCGAGCCCTTGGGTGGAAACACAATCATTCGACCACCCGACAGACCCTTGCCGGCATAGTCGTTTACTTCGCCTTCCAAAAACACGGTGACTCCCCCCATGAGGAAAGCTCCAAAGCTCTGACCGGCCGATCCGGTGAAGTGGATGCGAATCGTGTCATCCGGTAAGCCTTTCGAGCCGTAACGTCGAGCGATTTCACCGCTCAACATAGTTCCAACCGCGCGATGCACATTACGGATGGTGCTGCTGAACTCGACGGGTGCACCGGACTCGAGAGCAGGCCGGGCTCGCTCCAGCAAGACATGATCGAGCGCTTCTTCTAATCCATGATCCTGAGGCTTCAGGCAACGGCGACCGACTCGGCTGGGCACATGCGGGTTGTGAAGAATAACGGAGAAGTCGAGCCCGCGCGCTTTCCAGTGATCGAGCGTGGGCCGCATCTCAACCATATCGACCCGGCCGATCATCTCATCCATCGTCCGGAAACCTAGCGTTGCCATCCACTCGCGCACTTGTTCGGCAATGAAGAAAAAGAAATTGATGACGTGTTCGGGCTGCCCGATGAACTTTTTACGGAGTTCGGGATTTTGCGTGGCGATGCCGACCGGGCAGGTATTTAGATGACACTTGCGCATCATGATGC
>CALMAV010000385.1:2772-8058 GCA_937859895.1 uncultured Bryobacterales bacterium
GGGCAATCAGGGGCGCGGTGGAGAAGCCATACTCTTCGGCCCCGAGCAGAGCGGCGATAACCACATCGCGACCAGTTTGCAGCTTGCCATCAACTTGGACGCGAATGCGGCTGCGCAGATCGTTCATCACCAACACTTGCTGGGTTTCGGCCAAGCCTAGCTCCCATGGGACACCGGCGTGTTTGATAGAGGTGAGCGGCGAGGCGCCCGTTCCGCCGTCGTAGCCACTAATGAGAACCACATCAGCATGGGCTTTGGAGACACCTGCGGCCACGGTTCCCACGCCAACTTCGGCTACCAGCTTGACCGATACACGTGCCGTTGGATTGGCGTTCTTGAGATCGTAGATAAGCTGAGCTAAATCCTCAATAGAATAGATGTCGTGATGCGGCGGGGGCGAGATGAGGCCAACACCGGGAATCGAGTGGCGCACACGAGCAATCGTTGCGTCGATCTTGTGACCGGGTAGTTGCCCGCCCTCGCCGGGCTTGGCTCCTTGAGCGACTTTAATCTGAAGCTCGTCAGCGTTCACCAGATAGCTTGTGGTGACGCCGAAACGTCCCGAGGCAATTTGTTTAACGGCACTCCGCTTGGAGTCGCCATTAGCCAGCGGAACGAAGCGGGCTTCGTCTTCCCCGCCCTCGCCGGTGTTGGAGCGGCCTCCCAAGCGGTTCATTGCAATGGCGAGCGTCTCATGCGCTTCGGCGCTAATAGAGCCGAACGACATAGCACCTGTCGCAAAGCGCTTAACGATCTCGCTTGCCGGCTCAATCTCGTCGAGCGGTAGCGGGTGCGCAATCTTCTTGAGCTGCATGAGGCCGCGCAGAGTGCAGAGCTTCTCGTTCTGTGAATCTATCTGGGCAGCATACTCTTCGAACGTTCGGTAGTGCCCCTGCTGTACAGCATGCTGCAGCTTGCTCACAGTCAGTGGATTTAATGAGTGGTATTCGCCGTTCACCCGGTACTGGTAATTGCCGCCGACCGCCAGTTCCATTTCAGACTCTGAGATGGGACGGAAGGCAAAGCTATGCTTGGCGATAGCTTCGCGGGCCAGCACATCCAGGCCAATGCCTTCAATACGGGAAGCAGTGCCAGTGAAGTATTCCTCTACTAGCGCCTTGTTCAAACCGACCGCTTCAAACACCTGCGCGCCACGGTAGCTTTGCAGGGTCGAGATGCCCATTTTGGAGAAGATTTTCAGCAGGCCTTTGTTCGTGGCTTTGATGTAGTTTTTAACGGCCACCTCGGGGGTAATAGCGCCAGGCAGATCGCCCGAGGCAGCCAGGTCTTCAATCGTCTCAATGGCAACGTAGGGATTGACCGCGCTCGCGCCATAGCCGATCAGCAATGCCTGATGCATCACTTCGCGCGGCTCACCGGATTCGATGATGATGGCAACGCCGGTTCGGGTACCTTCGCGCACCAGATGATTGTGGACAGCGGTCAAAGCCAGCAGCGCCGGGATGGGCGCAAACTCTTCATCGATGCCGCGATCAGAGAGAATCAGCAGCGAGTAACCGGCTTTCACTGCCAGAGAGGCACGACGGCAGAGTCCATTAAGTGCACGTTTTAGACTAACTTCGCCTTCTAGGACACTGAAGATAGAAGAAAGAGTGGATGCCAGCAGGTCACCGCGGGACACACGACGCAGCTTCTCGAGCTCGCGATTGGTCAGCACCGGGTGCGGCATCTTGAGGGTGTGACAGTGCTCGGGGGTCTCGGCAAGCATATTGCGCTCGGTGCCGATGTAGCTATTGAGCGACATCACCATCTCTTCCCGGATGGGATCGATAGGTGGGTTTGTCACCTGGGCGAATAATTGCTTGAAGTAGTGGAAGAGCGACTGCGGCTTTTCAGATAGGCAGGCCAGCGGAGTGTCGGTGCCCATGGAACCAATTGCTTCTTCGCCGGCCGAAGCCATGGGGGCAATCAGCATCCGGATATCTTCGTCGGTATAGCCAAAGCAGCGCTGACGAACCAGAACGGTGGCGTGATCGGTTTCCTGGACGCGGGTGGGCTCAGGAAGAGAGTCGAGTGTAATCTGATTTTGCTTGAGCCATTCGCGATAGGGCCGGCGCGCTGCCAACTGGCTCTTAATCTCTTCATTGGGAACCAGGCGGCCCTGTTCGAGATCAACGAGCAGCATCTTGCCTGGCTGTAAACGCCCTTTACAGGCGATCTCTTCCGGCTTAAACGGAAGAACGCCGGCTTCAGAAGACATTACGAGCAGACCGTCATGCGTCTGCAAATAACGAGCCGGCCGCAGGCCATTGCGGTCGAGCGTTGCGCCAATCACGCGTCCATCGGTGAAGGCGACTGCAGCAGGCCCGTCCCAGGGTTCGGTAAGCGAGGCGTGGTACTCGTAGAAGGCTCGCTTCTCGTCCGACATCTCGGCGTCGGCATCCCAGGCTTCGGGTATTAGCATGGCCATCACATGCGGCAAGGAGCGCCCGGCCATGGTGAGCAGTTCAACTGCATTGTCGAGCGCAGCTGAGTCACTCACACCCGGTTGAATCAGTGGGAAGAGCTTGGAGAGATCGTCAAAGTGGGGTGAGGAGAGCACGGACTGCCGAGCGTTCATCCAATTGACATTGCCACGAACTGTATTGATTTCGCCGTTATGACAGAGGTAGCGGAAGGGGTGGGCCAACTGCCAGGTTGGGAATGTGTTGGTGGAGAAGCGCTGGTGAACGAGCGCCATCGCGCTGGCCGTGTCCGGATCGAGAAGTTCGTTGTAGAAGCGACCAATCTGGGTTGCCAGCAGCAGACCCTTATAGATGATGGTGCGTGAGGAGAACGAAGGAATGTAGAAAAAGTCTCGATCGCGCAAATCAGATTTGCGGATGGTTCCTTCCGCGCGCTTGCGAACTACAAAGAGTTTGCGCTCAAACTGGTCGCCATCCATGGCGCTTGGTTTGCCGACGAAAAATTGCTGAATGTACGGCTGCGATGCGCGTGCAACACGACCAATCGCATCGACATCGACAGGCAGATCACGCCAGCCAAGAACGCTAAGGCCTTCCTCGCGCGTGATCCTCTCCAGCCAACCTTCACAGGTGAGGCGCTGTTGACTCTCGACCGGAAAGAAGCACATGGCAACGCCGTACTCGCCTACAGGTGGGAGGGTAAACCCGCAAGTGGAGACCGCACGGGCTAGGAATTGATGTGGAATCTGAATTAGAATGCCGGCGCCATCGCCCGTTTCTGCGTCGCACCCACTGGCGCCCCGGTGCTCAAGATTAACCAGGATTTCCAAGCCTTTGCGAACAATGTCGTGCGAGGGCGTACCTTTCACGTTGACCACAAAACCCAGACCGCAAGCATCGTGCTCGTGCGCAGGATGGTAGAGGCCCTGCGGTGCTGGAAGCTGCGAATAGAATTGACGTGGCAGTCCGTCTACGCCTGAGCTCTGCATGGGGATAGCGCTTAGTGTAGCGTCCCTGATACTATTCGTCAAATCGAATCTAGGATTACACTGTATCGGTTTTGCTTATGGTATTGTGAACAGGTTGTGACTTTGGAGAAGGTCCGTCTGATCCGCGATGTGGCTTACCATCGCAGTATCAGCAAGGGCGCCAAGCTGTCGGAGCTAAGCCAGTCAGCAGCCAGCCAAGCCATCCAGGAGGTGGAACGCGAGGCAGGAATTGAGCTATTCGACCGCACTACGCGGCCTCTGACGGTGACCGACGCAGGCAAGCTCTACGTGGAGTACTGCCGTGATGTGCTCCGCCGACAGGAGGAACTCGAAGCTTCCATTAATCGGTTGAAAGAGGAAGTAAACGGGCGAGTGCGGATCGCGGCCATCTACTCGGTTGGGCTTTCCGAAATGGCAGAGATCGAGGCGCACTTTGGGCAGCTGTACCCCGAGGCAACCTTGCAAATTTCCTACCTACGTCCTGAGCGAGTTTGGGAATCGGTTTCCGGCGATGGAGCCGATTTGGGGCTGATGAGCTATGCCGAGTCCTCGCGAGAGATCGTCGCCCTGCCCTGGCGCGACGAAGAGATGGTGGTGGCGGCTTCTCCCGACCACAATCTGGCCAAGCACTCGAAAGTAACTCCTTTAGAGTTGGCTGGTGAATCTTTCATTGGCTTTGACGAAGACTTGCCGATTCAGACACAGATTGCCCGCTTCCTGCGAGACAATCACGTTGCGGTAGAGACCGTCCTGCGATTCGACAATATCGAAATGATTAAACAGGCGGTGGCTCACGGTTCCGGAGTCAGCATCATGCCGGAGCGTGTGATGCGGGCTGACATTGCTTCGGGTCGTTTAGTTAGTCTGCGCCTCAGGCCAGCTAATTTGTTTCGGCCGGTTCGCATTATTCATCGAAGGCGCAAGGTGTTCAGTGCTGCGGCGGAAGGTTTGTTAAAGCTGCTGCAAAAAGGGTATTGAGTAGGACTGCTTGGGAATAGGTATCAAAGCACAATCGTCATTGTGCCGGATCCTAGTGAGAATCGTTTTATACGATGGGCAATGCTTCAATGTGCTCGTGGCGTCTCGCAGGCAGAGCATGTGGGTACAGCAGGTTCGTTCACGGACGAAGCAATGTGGGTCAGGAACCCGTCGTAGTAACCACCGCCGTACGCAGGCTGGAATGGCGTGAGTAGAGGAAAGTCAGTCCAATCAGTGCTGCCAAGCACCCAAGCTTCACCCCAGGCTGATCTTTCACGCGCGGAGCTTCGGTTCTCTTTCGCAGGCGAACCTACCTGACCTACTTTGAGGGACGCTTGCAGGATCCAGCCGGCACAGAAGGCGGCGCTGGCAACAAATCGGCAATATCGAAGAGCGATCAATAGCTATGTCCAAAGCGTGGCGAAGCAATTGTAAGCCGGAAAACAGAGTTCTCGCAAATGAATGTGTTGTGACGATCTCTGCCCGAAAAGAAAGCTGCTCGGATATACTCCCTGCGACTGCAATGAGAATCTAATGGGTAGCATTCATGTCTGATCTTTACCTGGGTTCGAAGCCGCGCGGTCGCGGTGGATGGATTGCTTTTGTCGTTGCAGCTATTGTTCTGCTTATTGGGTCGCGATTCCTTGCCGAAACGTTCATTGACTATGCGTGGTGGAAGGAGCTGGGCCAAGTCGAAACCTGGTTCAGTCTTCTGATCTATGGAACGGGGCCAATCGCTCTAGCCGTGCTGCTGCTTTTTCGCTTTCTGGACCGCTTACCAGTTGGGCATACGGCAGGGCGGCGACAAGCCGCTTCTCGGCGTTCTCAGCCGGTCGCTGCTCTCCAAAATCGCGGCTCTGGTATTGGTCTTTCTGGCATGGATCCTGGCCAAC
>CALMAV010000386.1:0-649 GCA_937859895.1 uncultured Bryobacterales bacterium
ATAAACTTGTTGGCGATGAAGTCTGGTTCCAAGAATGCAATTATAGACAGTTCCTGACCGTAAATTTTGGCGGAGGAAGAGGGATTCGAACCCCCGAGCACCTTTCGACGCTAACGGTTTTCAAGACCGGCGCATTCAACCACTCTGCCATTCCTCCGCTCACTAGTTTATCCGATGGAGCGAACGCAATTAGGTGTTACTGAACGATAACAGTAAGAGTTTTCGACTCGCTCTGGCCCTTGTCGTTTGTAGCAGTCAGCGTGTAGAGGGTGGTTTTCTTCGGTGATATCTCGATGCAATGGCGGGCCGTTGGCGTAACGGGCTCGTCGGGTACCGGGTCGAGCTTCAGCGCGGTTGCATTCACGACGCCGTAACAGAGTTGCGCCGATTGACCCTTCGCAAGATGGCCTGGATCAGCAAGGAAGGTGGTTACCTTGATCTCGCCCGAACCGAATATCTGTTCGTTCACACGCTTGCGAGACTCCTCCTGCTTGGCTTGAATGGCTTGCTCGGACTCTTTAGCAGATTGCGCCCGCGAGTAAAAAGTCCAGCCGACATACAAGGCAGCAATCAGCACAGCTACCGCCGTGTAAGGAATCAAAGCGCTCAGCGCGCTCTTCGCTTTTGGTTCAGGATTCAGACCCGCATC
>CALMAV010000386.1:659-6860 GCA_937859895.1 uncultured Bryobacterales bacterium
CCGCATCGGTCAACGCCATAACTGCATCTTACTGCCCGGCCACGACGCGCAGCTCAATCGCGGTAGGAGTTGCGCTGGATCGATAGATTCGTTCGGTAGCCTTGATGAAATCTGCTGCCTTGGCGTTGGGGATGTCGCCAAATGTTTGGGGATTGCGATCAAAGAGCGGGAACCACGAACTCTGAATCTGGACCATCAGGCGGTGACCTTTTTGGAAGCAGTGATAAATGTCCGGCATGTCGAATCGAATCTGCTCAATTTGCCCGGGGACAAGCGGCTCCGGAGTCACAAAGCTTCTGCGAAACTTGGCACGGAAAGGTTCACCTCGAATCAGCTGTTGACGCCCGCTCGGGTCCACGTCAATCAGCTTTATCACAAAGTCGGAGTCAGTGCCTGTTGAAGAGATATAGAGCGACGGCGACACGGGGCCGGCGACTATCACTGGCTCCTGCAGCTCTTCGGTTTGATAGCTCAAAACATCAGACCGCTCACTGGCAAAGCGCTGGTCAGCCACCATGTATTCCCGATTGACGGTTAACGTTGGCTTAGCGGAGAACGGGACGGGAGCCGCGGGGTCGCTGACGTAAGAATCGAAGGCTGCATGGTCGGTCGGTTTAGTAAAACTAAGCTGGTGATTGACATTGAGATAGAGCAGCTTAGCGTTTGAATTCGAGGGTGGCCACTGCGGTTGGGCTTGCCACGTATTCGTGCCGGTTTCGAACATGGTGGCACGCGGAACGGTGAAGTCAGGCTGACCTTTTAGAAAGTGGAGAAAGAACGGAAGTTCGACTTTCTCACGAAAATAGGCCGCCGTGTTGGAGCCAAACTGAACATCGCCTAACATAGTGGCTTCGCGGTTTGCCCATTGCCCGTGGGACCAGGGGCCCATGGCCAGCCGGAGATCAGTTTCGGGTGATTGATCGTGGATGGCGCGATAGGTTTTCAGGGCACCGGAAAGATCCTCGGCGTCAAACCACCCACCCACCACCAACACCGCTGGCGTGATGTGCTTCAGGTGAGGGAGAACGTTTCGCTCGCGCCAATACTCATCGTAAGTTGTGTTGGCAGCAACGTCAGTCCAATACCGATTGAGGCTTTTGCCGTACAACTTGTCAGCATTGGCGAGAGCACCCATTTGCAGGAAGAATTTGTAGGCATCTTTGGTTCCGTAGTCGAACGGCTTGGATTCGGACGGAAGCACAGGATTATGCTGCGGCCCAAAGTCAGTGTAAAAGTCAAAGTTTGAAAGCAACAGTAAGGCACCGTTATGGTATGCGTCGTCGCCACCGTAAAGATCAGCCATGGGTGCCTGAGGAGAGGCAGCGACGAGCGCCGGATGCGCGTTGATTAACCCAGTGCTGGTGTAGAAACCCGGGTAAGAGATACCGCGCAGCCCGACTTTCCCGTTGTTGTTCGGCACGTTCTTTAGAAGCCACTCGACCGTGTCGTACGTGTCGGTGCTTTCATCGGTATCGTTCGGATTGCCAGGGCGGTCAAACTCAGGACGCTCTTCAACAAACGTCCCTTCAGACATATAGCGGCCCCGCACATCCTGCCAGACGAAGATGAAGCCACTTCGGGCGAATGGAGCCAGCGAGGCCGAAAATTTCTTTGACGGAAATTGGTCGGGGCCGTAGCAGTCGATGCTATACGGCGTTCGCGTCATCAAGAACGGATAGCGGGTGCTGGTGTCTTTCGGAGTATAGATAGCCGTGAATAGCCGGACTCCATCGCGCATGGGAATGCGCACTTCCTGCTTGTCGTAGTGAGCTGCAAAGTCGTAACTTTCGGGCTTTGCACTGCCCTCCATTGTAAAGATGGCCAACACCAGGACAAAGCATTGAAAGATGCTCATGGCTCATAGTATCCGGGCTGCTACTCGGCAAGGCCATTGATGGGAGCGATGTTTTGCAGCTATACTGGCAAAGAAACGGCGAACAAGCAAGCGCGATGCTGGATACCGAAGAACAACTTGCACGTTTAAGACAGCGCGTCGCTGCGATTGATCGGAAGTTTGCGCAAAGTCGTGCAACTCGCAACGAGCTTCCGCCAGCGACACCAGCACGCTGTTCGGGGCGCACCATTGAGGAGTGGTTGGAGGGTGAGGTAAAGACCAACGAGCATGGTCAACACTTTCAGATGGAGCGCTTGCATCCGGGGCACAAGCAGCATGGGTCAGCCGACATCGGCGCGCTTGCCGAACTGTCGCCGAATTTCTTAACTGCCCTGAGTGGCGGCAGTATCGCGGGAGTGGCTCCGCAGCGCTGGGCCTTCCTCGATACCGAAACGACTGGGCTTGCGGGCGGGTCCGGGACATATGCGTTTCTAATTGGTGTCGGGCGAATCACATCAAATGGCTTTCGCGTCCGTCAGTTCTTTCTCCGCGAGTATGCCGAAGAACGCAGCACCCTGGCAGCGCTTACTGAGCACTTAGCCGAGTTTGATGTCTTGATTACCTACAACGGCAAGAGCTACGATCAGCCGCTGCTGGAAACGCGCTATCGCATGACCCGGCAGAAGCCGCCGTTTGGAAGGCTGGAGCATCTGGACTTGCTTTACGGTGCCCGGCGCCTGTGGAAGCTGCGACTGGAGAAGTGCCGGTTGATTCAACTGGAGCAGCAGATTCTCGGGCTGCACCGGGAAGGCGATCTAGCTGGTGAGCTAATTCCCTATGTCTACTTTGACTTCCTACGATCCAACGACGCTACGCGGCTGGTGCCGATCTTTCATCACAACGCAATGGACATCGTCACGCTTGCCTGCCTGACTGGCATCGTGCCGGCAGCTTTCCATGCGGCCGAGTGCGGTGGGTGTAACTCTGATCTGCTGGCCGAAGCGGGAGTACGACATGGCGCCGATCTGGCTGGCATCGCGCGCTGGTTGCTGGCTAGTGGCAAAGAGGAAGAGGCGCTGGTACTGCTACGACGTGCGGTGACCGCGGGCTTGGCCGATTCGCTTCTGTTCCGGACGCTTTGGGACATCGCGAAACTCGAGAAGAAACTAGGACGCATCCATGCCGCTGTCGAGGTACTGGTTGAATTGGCTGGTTGCCGGAACGAGTTTCGAATTCCTGCACTGGAGGAACTGGCCAAGTATTACGAGCGGACCGAGAAGAACCTGGTGCTGGCTCTGGACTGTACCTACCAGGCGCTAAGCTTCGGGAGCACGGACCCATTGCTGCAGCGCAAGGATCGGCTGCAGCGACGGTTGGCCAAGCCGCAATCCCGCAAGCTGGTCACGCAGATTTGATCTCGGTCCAGTAGCGATCGCGGAGCTGCTGCGCCTTGGCCGGTAACGGCCGAAACCATTCACCACGCGCCAGCACTTCATCACTCGGATAAAGTACCGGATTGTGGCGCAGTCGCTCAGGTAACAACGCCCGGGCTTGCGCATTGGCGGTAGCTCCACTGATCTCTTCAGCGATCGTTGCAGCCACTTTGGGCTCCAGCAGGTAATTCACCCACTCGTATGCGAGTTCCTGATGCCGGCTCTCCTGAAGGATACAGATGTTGTCCGCATAGAGCGCAAAACCCTCGGCGGGAAAGCTGAAGGCAAGCTGTGGCGCAGCGTCAATAACGACCTGGGCAACCTGGGCCCACATCTGTGCGGCCAGTACGTCTCCGGCTGCTATCTGATCGCGAACCTGTTCGCTCAGGTAAGCCCGCAGAAATGGTTTCTGCTGAATGGCCAAGTCTCGGGCAGCTTGCAGTGTGTTTTCATCGACGGCATTGACCGAGCGCCCCAGACGCTTCAAACAGGCACCGAACACTTCCGCTGGATCGTCGAGCATTGTCACGCGACGTCGGTAGGCATCGCTCCACAGATCGGCCCAAGCTCGCGGCGCGATTGGTGCAGTGCGCGAGTAGAGAATGCCTGTTGCGCTGTGCATATAAGGAACGCACCAATCCAGTGTTCGGTCCCATTCTGGCGCCTGGAAGCGCGTCTCCAAATTGCTTAGGTTCGGCAAGCGATCCTTTTGTAACTGCAGCAGCAGCCCAAGTTCACGCATTGGACCTATGAAGCTGTTCGAAGGAAAGACGACATCCCAGCCGGAGTTGCCGCTGATGACTTTGGCGAGCATTTCTTCCGCGCTCGCATAAATTCCGTAGCGAACTTGGCACTGGTGAAGCTTCTCAAAATCGGCCACCGTTTCGTGAGCGACATAGTTGTCCCAGTTGTAGACGTTCAAGCGAGGCTTATGCCCGGATGTGCAGCCGTTAATTGCGCCGGCGACACCAAGCAGGAACGTCCGCCGATTTGGTTTATCTAGAAGACTCAGAGGACCCTTCCAGTTTTCCGGCCAGTAATATGAGCAGCCCCAGCCCTCCCGTGATCAACACGGAAATGGCATTTACTTCCGGGTTAACTCCTTTGCGGGCCATTGAGTAAACCACCATGGGCAGAGTTTCCGAATCTACGCCGGCCACTAGGCTGGTGATCACGTAATCGTCGAATGAAACGGTAAAACAAAGTAAGCCCGCTGCGAGAACAGCGGGAAGCAGCAGTGGCAATGTCACGTAGCGGAATGCTTCCCAATCGTTTGCACCCAGATCAGCGGCAGCTTCTTCCAAGGCCGGATCAAGCGTGCGCAAACGTGCCAGAACCACAATCACTGCATAGGCCAGACAGAATCCCGAGTGCGCCAGGATAACGGAACCAAGACCCAGCTGCCAATGCAGAAAGTGAAAGAGGAATTGAAAGAGGGCGAGCAGTGAGACGCCCGTGACGATCTCCGGCGTGATAAGCGAAAGGTAGAGCGCGTTGGTAACCCAAAGCGAGCGGCGTTTCCAGAGTGCGTATCCAGCTAGCGTGCCCGCAACGGTGGCGATGCTGCTAGCCACAATGGCAATGACGAGACTGTTGATGGTTCCCTCCAGCAGAACCCTATCTGACCAGAGCCGTCCGTACCATGCAGTAGTAAAGCCGCTCCACAGAGCCAGTTTGGAGTTGTTGAAACTAAAAACGCTGAGGGTGAACAGCGGCAAGTAGAGGAAGGCGTAAATGGCCTTGGCATAAACCGGAAGAAAGCGCCTCACAGGAGTTGATCTCCGCGCCGTTGCAATCCGACCGCGACTAGCCCAGATAGCCCGAGAAACACGAGCGACAGAGCAGCGCCGAATGGCCAGTCGCGGGCATTGGTGAACTGATTCTGCACCAAATTACCGATCATGACAGTTTTGCCGCCACCCATCAGGTCGGGCGTAAGATAAGCACCCAGGCACGGAATGAAGACTAGTGCACAACCCGCGAGAATCCCCGGCCGGCTTAAAGGAACAGCGACTCGCCAGATGGCGCTGGCAGGCGTTGCTCCTAGATCGAGTGCGGCTTCAAGCAGGCTCGGGTCCAGCTTTTCGAGTGTGGCGTAGAGGGGCAAGATCATGAAAGGCAGGTAGCCGTAAACCAGCCCGAGCACCACGGCACCCACGTTGAACAGTAACGGTATGGGCACGTGAATCAGACCCAACCTTTGCAAAGTAGTGTTGAGCAGGCCCGTGTCTCGCAGCAAAAACATCCAGGCGTAAGTCCGCACCAGGAAGCTGGTCCAAAAGGGGAGCATAACTAAGTTGAGCAGCAGCGTACGATTGCGTGCGGCCCGAGCAATGTAAAAGGCTAGAGGAAAAGCGAGGATCAGACAGAGGACGGTAGAGAGCGCAGCAACCCATATCGATCGCCAGAGGATGTACAGGTAAATCGGCTGAAAAACACGCCCGTAACTGCCCAACGTGGTAGGTCCGGTGACGCCCCCGTAGGCTCCGCGCGTAAGCAGGCTGTAGATGGCGATCACCAGAAGCGGCGCGAGCACGGTGGCACCTAATAGCCACTGCGAGGGTAGGAGAAACAATCTCGGTAGACGCACCGTTGTCATATGACCAGCTCCATTTGGTCGCGCCGTTGCCACGTTATGAAGACAGTATCGGATGGCTGGGCGAGATCCCCGGTGACGGCGCTGTCGGCAAGGCAAGACTCGCCTGATGGAAGGCGCAGTTGAAAGCGGACGTGGCTGCCCAGAAATGTGCAGGCTTCCACGACAGCGCGTTGACACGGCCCATCGCTTGGCGGCTGCTCCCTTGTAATTCGAAGGTTTTCGGGGCGAATATTGACAGAGCCGATCCGGTTCACATCGCCGAGAAATCGGGCGACGAACATCGATTGCGGATTTGAGTAGAGCTCACGCGGCGTACTACCTGCTGAAGGCAGCCA
>CALMAV010000387.1:0-1401 GCA_937859895.1 uncultured Bryobacterales bacterium
GCTTTTTCTTGGGGGCACTTACTACGCCGCAAATAATAACAACACGCTTCCAGTAGCCGCCTCGCTCAGGCAGGGATTTCTGCGGTTTCATGGATCAGGACCTGACACAACCCTGCGTGTTGGCCGCTTCGAGTTCTTCGAAGGCCAGGAGATCCAGCCAAAGAACCCCACGTTGGCATGGCTGCAGACCAACCGCGTGGCCCAGCGGCTTGTCGGCAACTTCGGCTTTTCGAACGCGCAACGCAGCTTCGACGGTATTGATGGCCACTATGGCCGAGGCAGGTGGGACGTGACGGCCATGGCGGCGCGCGCCGTTCAAGGGGTATTCAACATGAACGCTAACCCTGAGCTTAACGTCGATCTGCAATACCTCGCCTTCAGCAAAAGCGAGTTGAAGCAGCGTCTACTGTGGCGAGTATTTGCCATCGACTATCACGATGGACGTACCGGTGTCGTTAAGACAGATAACCGGGCGCTTGCAGTGCGTCAGGAAGATCACAACAATATTCGACTGGGCACCTATGGTGCGGACCTGTTGACTGCGCTTCCCGCTGGTCCAGGACAGAGCGATGTCGTATTCTGGTGGGCGTTGCAGAATGGTAACTGGGGAACGCTCAGTCAGCATGCTGGCGCAGTGGCGATAGAGGCCGGCTATCGTCTGTCGCAGCTTGCCTCAAGGCCTTGGCTACGAGGTGGATTCTTTCGCAGCACAGGCGATCAAAACAGCACGGATACTCAGCACAATACGTTCTTCCAGCTAGTACCGACGCCCCGCGCTTATGCCCGTTTCCCCTTTTATAACTTAATGAACAGTAGCGATCAGTTTGTGCAGTTTATTAACAATCCCATTAAAAAGCTGGAAATTCGATCCGATCTTCATTTCCTGCAACTTACTTCGCCCAAAGATCTTTGGTATCAGGGCGGCGGCGCCTATGACAATAAAGTTTTTGGCTACACAGGCCGGCTGGCAGGTGGGCACAGTAGCTTCGCTTCAACCTACGACCTCAGCACGGACTATCAACTTACGCCATCACTCGCTATGAATCTCTACTTCGCACACTCATTCGGAAAAGCCGTCGTGGCCGCAGATTATCCCGCTGGACATGCTGGAACGTTTGGCTATCTCGAGCTTGTCTATCGTTGGGGCATTAAGCAGCGTGCTTCTGCAGTCAGACAAAACTAGCTCCTGCTTCAATGGCAGCTCAGGTCCAGTGTTACTGTAATGATCTTTGCTGAAGAATTGCGGAGCGAGGCAACCATCAGCTTCTACATGTCTTCCTATGCCCATAATGTTTGTTCGTGGATGAGGTTGGGAGTGTTCGATTCTTCCTGCAAGCCCGTAATCCCTACATAATTCTCACTGTGTCTTCGATCGAGTTCGTGGTCGAAAGATGGGACGTT
>CALMAV010000387.1:1411-2327 GCA_937859895.1 uncultured Bryobacterales bacterium
TTGTATGGTAGAAGCGGTTGTCTTGTGGAATGAACCGAACAATCTTTCGCACTGGAATTTCAAGCTTGATCCAGATTGGATGCGCTTCGCGGAGATGATAAAACTCGCTTCACGCGCTATCCGCAGTGTGAACCCAGACCTCAAGATCGTCCTCGGTGGTGTCTCCTCTTGCGATTGTGATTTTCTGCGATTGATGGCCACACACGGCGTCATGGAATACATCGACGCTGTCGGCGTTCATGGCTTTCCGCTGGACTGGAACCATTGGCAGCTCAGCGAATGGCCAGACCGCATCACCGAGGCAGAAGAGGTCAGTGGCCTGCCAGTGTGGGTCACAGAGGTAGGCGTCTCCTCGTTCGGTGCCGAAGAGGTTCAGGACTTCGGAATGCAACGCACGTTCGATCTCCTTACAAATCGTGTCCATCGCATCCACTGGTATAGCCTCTTCGACCTGCCGCCAACATGGCATGCAGAAACGCGTCACAAAGAAGCTGAAGGTTCATCGTATTATCGTCATTATTACCTCGGACTTATCAAACCTGACGGTACCGAGAAACTTGCAGCAAAACAATTTCCTAACAATGGAAGCATTGGATTCTGTCAATGGTTCCATTTTGAAGACCCTCGACTTGATGCAGCTGTCGCGTGGATGAAGGAACATAATGTGCAGTACCTTCGGACAGGGTTGAGCTGGGCCGACTCATTCCGACCTGATGCGACAGGATGGTTCGACCGCCAGATGCATGCTCTTGAGTCGTTCCAGACTGCGCTTACATTATGTTTTACTCCTGCTCATCTCGGGCTCGAGGACCATCACACAAGCCCGCCCAGAGACAATCGCGACTTTGCTAAGTTCGCAGCGTGGGCTGTTACTCGTTATGCAAGTTCGAATCATCACATACGGCAAGAGTCCCTT
>CALMAV010000388.1 GCA_937859895.1 uncultured Bryobacterales bacterium
GAATGTGACCGCGCGTGACGCACGGACCGGCAAAGAGCAGAGTGTTGAAGTGAAGCCTTCATATGGCCTGTCTGAAGATCAGGTGGAGGCGATGATTACTGAGTCGCATGAACGCGCTGAGGAAGATATGCGGGAGCGGCAGTTGCGTGAAGCTCGTGTGGAGGCAGACGCGATTCTTGCGGCTACGGAGAAGGCTGAAAGAAGCGATGCGTGGACCGCTCTGAGCGATACCGAGCGCGGTGAAATTGAAGATGCAAAGCGCAGCGTTCTAAGCGCTTATCATGGCAACGATCACCACGTGCTAAGCGGCAGGATTGCGGAGCTGAACGCTGCGACTCAGCAATTGGCAGAGGACATGATGAACACCGCTGTCCGGGGGGCGCTCAAGGGCACCAAGATCGAATGAACATATCGGAAGGAAGGCGAATGAGTTCCCGCACAGAACTGCACGAAGCGATTGATGAGTTAAGTGACGAGCAGGTTGACTTGGTTAAGAAGACTGTGGAAGATTTGTTACGACAGTCAGACGACGAAGCTCTTCGACAAGCCCTAATGAAGATTCCCGGGATTCAGATCGGAAAAGAAGTAGATCCGGAGCGAAAGCAATTTGTACCGATCAAAGTAGAAGGCGAGCTGGTCTCGGAGCAGCTGATACGCGATCGTTGAGCTCCTACTTTTACTTCGATTCTAGCGCTTGGGTTAAGCTCTACTTCCACGAGCCAGGGAGCGAAGTAGTAACAGAAATCTTTAACAACGTTCCGAGGCAGCGGTGCCTTGCGAGTGCTTTGGGACATGTCGAGGTCGCGGCGGTACTCGCCAAAAGTCAGAGGCCCAAGCACCTTACTGATCACGATCAAGAAAAGCTAAATAACTTGCTTGATGGTGATTGGGACCGATTCACTAAACTCATTCTTGATGATCACGCGTTTCAAGAAGCCCTAGCCGTCGCCCGCAAGTTTCGCCTTCGAGGCGCTGATGCCATCCACCTTGCTACCGCTTTGATTGTTGATCGGCTTATCTCAAATCGCCGCAATCGTCTTGTCATTCTCACTGCGGACCATGAATTGCTTGCCGCTTCCCTGCAAGCGGGATTAGGAGCACAAGATCCCTCTGCCGATGTATTAAGGCCGATGTAACATGAGCGCAGCCATCTATGCTTCGGTTTTTGCTGCTCGCACTTCTCCTTCTCTCAACTAGCCTTAAAACAGCTTCGGCTCACTTACTTGGCACGGCTTACTGGGTTGACGTTCCCAGCACTTCGCCACAGGATTATGGCGTCTATCACTTTCGCCGAACCTTCCAACTGCCGTCGACTCCCGCGCATCTGGTTGTCCATGTCTCCGGAGACAACCGCTATCAGTTGTTCGTAAATGGCCAGCGCGTCTCAATCGGTCCAGCACGAGGCGACCTCACCCATTGGCGCTATGAAACGGTAGACATCGCGCCCCAATTGCACGCCGGCGCAAACACCTTGGCGGCTGCCGTGTGGAATGATGGCGAACTTCGGGCGGTGGCCCAAGTTAGTAACCAAACAGGATTTCTGCTGGAAGCGGATCGCCCCCAGGACGCCACGGTCAACACCGGTAGGAGCTGGTTATGCTCGGTAGATAAAGCTTACTCTCCACAGGCTTTGCCCGCCGATCAGCGCGTCTCCTACTATGCTCTTGGCGCCAACGAACGAGTGGATGCTTCTCTCTATCCACAAGGATGGGAGCAGCCCTCCTTCGATGATTCGGCCTGGATGCAGGCGCACGAAATAAGCCGAGCTGCGGAACGTGATGCGCGCGATGCCCCAAATCGATGGATGCTGGTTGAAGGTGAGATCCCGCGTGAGGAGCAAACCGCGGAACAACCGCTTAAGCTCCGCAAGTTCTCCGGGATTCGAACGGCTTCTTTTCCTTCGCAGCCTTTGCAGATTCCAGCCAACACGGCAGCATCACTGCTTTTTGATCAGACTTACCTCACGACAGCTTACCCGGAACTGACCGTAAGCGGCGGCGCGGGTGCGTCCGTAAGGTTGCGTTACGCCGAAGCACTGTATCTACCTCGCGCATCGCGTTCGCAGCCGACCAACAAGGGCAACCGGAATGATATTGAAGGAAAGGAGTTCATCGGACCTTTTGATACCTACGTTGCTGATGGTGGTACTCATCGGATCTATCGTCCGCTATTCTGGCGGACCTATCGCTACTTGCAAATTGAGATTCAAACAGGGAAGCAGCCGCTTACACTCGAGAAGCTCACCGGAACTTTCACCGCCTATCCATTCCAGCGATCTGCAAATCTAACTGTGAGCAACGGTGCAGTGAACACTGACATACAGCGCATTCTCTCTACAGGCTGGCGTACCGCACGCCTCTGCGCTCACGAGACGTACATGGATTGCCCATTCTATGAGCAACTTCAATACGGCGGGGATGCGCGGATTCAAATGCTGGTGTCTTTGTACATGACCGGAGACTCGCGCTTGATGAAGAACGGTATTGCACTCCTGAACTCCTCGCGCACAGCCGAGGGCGCAACTTACAGCCGCGCTCCCTCGGCATTGCAGCAATACATTCCGCCCTTCTCTCTCTGGTGGATCGGAATGGTGCACGACTACTGGATGTATGTTGACGACCCTGCCTTTGTCAGGCAGATGCTGCCCGGAGTTCGTGCCGTACTCAGCTTCTATGCCAGCTATCAGAAAGCGAGTGGATCGCTGAACCACATGCCTTGGTGGAACTTTGTCGACTGGGTGAAGCAGTGGCCTACTGGTGAGCCGCCCGCCGATCCCGATGGTTCCTCTGCCGCTGCGCTGGATCTACAACTGCTGCTCGGCTATCAGTGGGCGGCGGAACTCGAAGATGCACAAGGCAGTAAAGCTCTAGCAGATGAATATCGTGGAAGCGCTTCACAGTTGCAGGCCGCTGTGCAGCAACTGGACTGGGATGCGCAACGCGGGTTGTACGCCGACCAGCCCTCACACCAAACTTATTCTCAGCAGGTGAACACGCTCGCGGTGCTAGCGCATGTAGCACAAGGAACGCAGGCCCGTGCAGTTGTGGAAAAGGTCTTCAGTGACCCCACTCTTGCCCAATCGTCCATCTACTTTCGCGCTTACACTAACGCTGCCTTGCGAGAGGTTGGGTTGGGCAGTCGCTATCTGGAAGAACTCGGGCCATGGCACGAGATGTTGGGGCAGGGACTAACGACCTGGTCTGAGGTAAGCGGCCCCGATACACGCTCTGACTGCCATGCGTGGGGTGCAAGCCCGAACTTTGAACTGCTGCGAACAGTGGCTGGTATTGAGTCTGCCGCCCCAGGATTTTCCAGGGTTCATATCGCGCCCAATCTCGGTTTGCTCAAAGAGATTCGTGCTGAAATGCCGCATTCCAAAGGGAGCATCCGTGTTCACATCACACAGAAAATGGAAAACGATAAACCTACCGGCAATTACGACGCTGACATCGAACTTCCGCCTGGAGTAACTGGTGACTTTGAGTGGCTTGGCGCGAGCAAGGCACTGAAAGCTGGAACAGTTCATCTGCCAGGCCGTTCTTAAGTGTTCGTTTCGCACGTCCGCTTACCATAGAAAGAAACATGACCGGCCTAACTTGGGAACACATCGACGACATTGCGCTTAGCCTGTATGAGGCGCATCCAGAGATCGATCCTACTCACATTCGCTTCACTGATTTACATAAATGGATTACCGAACTGCCCGACTTCAAAGACAACCCGGCTGCTTCCACTGAAGGAAAACTCGAAGCGATTCAGGTTGCTTGGCTAGAAGAGTACAACGACGCGCGCAGTTGAGCGCTATTGGCCTTTGAGCAACCGCAGTTCATCTTCGAGCTCGTAGAGCCGATCCTGCACTGTCTTGGTTGGCTTGTCGGCGGCCTGCGTGTCCGCCAGTTTCTTCTTCTGGCGCTCGATTAATTTCTGAATAGCGGCAACCTTGGCGGGCTCCGGCGCTTCCGGTTCCGCAGGAACAGTTGCAGCCTTGGCCCGAACCTTCTTTGGCTTATTCGAAATCGTGATCTTCTCGCCGAAATCATCCAGCAGTTCGCGCTGTACGCGTAAGAGTTCGCCAGACAATTCATGGAAGCGGGCGATCAATTCTTTCTTGGCTTGATTCCGTAACTTCAGATACTGGCTCTTGGCTTCGCGATACTGATCGATAGTGGTAGGCACGTCTTCTGTTGTACTACCCGGCTCTCCAGTTTCGGCGGGACCTTTGGCGGAAAGTGTCTGCCTCAAACCGTATGTTACGCTATGGAAAGTATCGCCTCTCTGTCGCACTAGGTGGCAGTATCGGCTGTTCCGGCGGTTTCCGCCACTAACAATACCTTTCAGGACAGACTTATGCCCAAGATGAAGACCCACAAGGGCGCAGCCAAGCGCTTCAAAAAGACCGGCACGGGCAAGATTATGCGACGACACGCCAATGCTCGTCATATTTTGACCTCAAAGCCGCGTTCTCGCAAGCGAAAGCTTGGTCGTGGTGTTGTTGCCGACGAGGCCGATCAGGCTAAGCTCCGCACCATGCTTCCCTACTAGGGAGGACTAATCTTTTACAGAGTAGGAGCAGTGCGCCGCACGTGCCTGCTTCCTCTCGCCGGCAATTAGTTTGCCGATTTTACAGATCTAAGGAGAAAACGTGCCCAGAGTTAAACGAGGAACTAACCGGCGAGATTATCGCCATAAGACGCTTAAGCTTGCTAAGGGATTCTTCCTTACTAAGTCAAAGCTCAATCGATCTGCCCAGGAAGCTGTTGAAAAGGCACTCCGGTACGGATATGTAGGACGTCGTCTTAAGAAGCGTGATTTCCGGTCACTGTGGATTGTACGTATTAACGCTGCCTGTCGCGAAGTAGGAATCTCTTACAGCAAATTTATTTACGGTTTAAAGCGGGCCGGTATCGATCTAAACCGCAAAGTTCTAGCCGATATTGCAGTAAACGATTCTAACGGCTTTGCAGTTTTAGCAACCAAAGCTAAAGAAGCGCACCAGGCTAACGTTCAATAGATAGCAGACCCGTCATGATCATGATGGAAGAGAGCGTTGATTCCCTAGATGAGTTAGAAGGCCGCATCCGTCGTGCGGTGCAAGTGATTAAGGAACTTCGAATCGAAAATGACGGGCTGCAAACTCGTCTTCAGAAGCTGCAGGCTGAGTTAAGCGTTGCTCAAACCGAACGGGACGAAGCAAACCAGCTTTCCGAAGAGTTCCAGAAAGAAACTGCACAATTGGAAGGCAGGGTCCGCACGGTGAATGAGGAACTTGAGACCATGCGCGATGAGCGAAAACAGGTGAAAGTTCGCATCGAGAAGCTGATGAGTCAGCTCGATCTACTAAGCGCCAGTTAGAAGGGTCTCTCAGACGGTAGGGACGGCCCGGACACTCGGAAACAAACTGTCCGGGTTACTATCTTCAATCAGACTTACAGCATTGCGAGTCTCGGCGACCCGCAGGAAACCGAAGACCTAGCGCGTACCGTAGATGATCTAATGTCCTCCATTGCACGGCAGGCCGGCAATCTGGATACCTCCCGGACTGCTGTTCTCGCATGTCTTCACTTAGCCGACCAATTACGTGCAGCTCAGGAAGAACTCTACGAGTTGCGTACCTCGGTCGCACGGAAAACCCGGAGCTTAGCAAATGTTATCGACCACGTTTTGTCCTCCTAACAATTTGTGTTGCGTACCTGCTAGCTGCACTTACAAATCTCTTCGGCCATACTGGAAGAACTATGTCCACAGAGTCATCGCTCCTTACCACGCTGACCGAAGGTGAATTCAAAGTTGAAATCTTCAGTTCCGATTTGCCCGGGGAATTTACTCTTCGCTTTTTAGATGGCGGTGGTCAGTTACTAGAAGAAAGCAAGCTCAGCGGCGTCAGCACGTACCGCCAACGTGAGCCGGAGATCATGCAGAGATTGCAGGCCTTCGCACGAGGTACTCAACCGCCGCCTTCTGACCTGGCCTCAGCGGGCGAATATTAATCGGCTACTTAGATGGACTTGCGGTAGCTACGTCGCCGTATTTGATCGAGCTATCGGTTAACGCAATCTCGACCCGCCGATTTCGCATCCGTGCAGTAGGCGATGTGCCCGCAACTACCGGGCTCGATTTGCCGAATCCTTTGCGGTTCACAATAGCGGGATCGATGCCCGACTGCACCAGATACTGTTCCACTGCTTCAGCTCGCCGCAAGGAAAGCTGCTGATTATACTCGGCTGTACCAACATCGTCGGTGTACCCAAACACTGACAGGCCATAGCCTTTCGATACCAGCAGAATGCCGGCTACGCGGCTTAGCAACTCCCGATTTCTCTGGTTTAAGTCGGCCTTATCGAAATCAAACCGGAACGTCGAATCAGGCAGAGTAATTACCATACCTTTTGGTGTGCGATGCGTCTCCACCACTCGATTGAGTGCTTCCTGCATGCGGTTCAGCTCTTCCTCGCGTTCCCGGTGCAGTCTCTCCAGTTCCGCATTGGCGCGTGTGGCAGCCTCGGTTGCCTGCTGCGCAGAGTTCACTGCTTCAGCCTGGCCCGCCTCTGCCTGCCGGCGGCCCGCTGCTGCTGCATCGGCGCGCACTGCTGCTTCATTAGCACGTAGACTCGCCGCGTTTGCTGCACTGGACTCTTCTTGTGCAAGACGCGACGCATCATTCACCTGCGACCGCAAGTCAGCTACTTGAGCTTTTAAGCTCTTTACTGCCTCAATCGACTTATATTCCCCAACACCCAGCCCGATCAAGGCTAACACTAACGCGCTTAGTGCGCAGATTCGTCCCCAGGAAATTTCGTTCACACCCTCAGTTTATAGGCGTTCGTATGGTCGAAGCAGATGAGCTGGTTATTGTACTCAGGCGCAAACTTCCTTAACGATGTTGCCCGAGACATCAGTAAGACGGAAGTCACGGCCGCTGTAGCGGTAGGTAAGTTTCTTGTGGTCGATGCCCATCAGGTACAGAATGGTGGCGTGAAGATCGTGCACATGCATCGGCTTTTCCACAGCTTTGAAGCCGAACTCGTCTGTCGCGCCGTAGGTGGTTCCTCCTTTTACCGCCCCACCAGCCAAGGCAACAGTGAAGCCGAACGGATTATGATCACGGCCATTCTGTGTACCGCCACCGCCGCCGCCAACTTCTTTGACAGGCGTACGTCCGAACTCAGAACCGATCACAACTAACGTGTCATCCCACATGCCGCGCGCTTTCAGATCTTTAATAACGGCAGCAAAAGGCTGATCTGAGTCTTTGGCGTTCTTACGATGTGCCTGAATATCGGCATGGGCGTCCCACGGATCACCCTTGGCGTAGTAAACCTGGACCATGCGCACGCCCTTTTCGACAAGGCGAACAGCCATTAAGCAGCTTCGGGCTGTGCTGCCTGGTCCGTACATCCTCTGTGTAGCCGCAGTCTCTTTCCGGATGTCAAATACTTCAGGCGCTTCGGTCTGCATGCGATAAGCGACCTCCATCGATTTCACGACGGCGTCAACCTGCGGGTCAGGCTTGCGAACCTGTTCCAGTTGCTCAAGCAGAGTTAGCTCGCGGCGCTGTTCAGTGAGCGAGAACTTCTGATTGTTGATAAAGCTGATCAGCTTTTTCGGATCGAATTCTTTACCGATGACCGACTCGGCTGTTTGCTTCTCAACCACCTTGTCGGCAATGAATGTGCCTTGATTCATCGCAGGGAGAAAGCCGTTGCTCCAAAGTGGTGGGCCGACAGTGGTGGGAACATCCGGGCACAAAACGACATAGCCGGGCAGGTTCTGATTATCGGTGCCAAGGCCGTAGGTAAGCCACGAGCCAATGGCAGGGCGACCGGCTTGGCTGAAGCCTGTGTTCATCATCAGGATGGCCGGTTCATGATTCGGAATGTCGGTGTAGACCGAACGTATCCAGCAGATATCATCAGCTACTTCGCCGAGATTAGGAAACAACTCGCTGATCTCGATGCCGGACTTGCCGTACCTCTTCCACTCGAAAGGCGAGGGCATCAGCGTACCAGTTTTACGTTCCGTAGAGACGTGGTTACCCGGCAAAGGCTGGCCGGCATACTTTGCAAGCTCGGGCTTGTGATCGAAGCTGTCGATAGATGAGCAGCCGCCGTTCATAAACAGAAAGATGACACGCTTGACCTTCTGTGGATAGTCGAGCTTGTAGGGAGTGCTGAGGTTGCCATCAGCGCCTGCCGTGACGCCGGCTTTAGCGAGAGATTCACCAAGTAGGCCGGCAAAGGCCATCATGCCGAAACCGTTGCCCATTCGGCAGAGAGCTTCGCGGCGGGAGAGTGGGGCTGTTCTTCGATTGCAAGACATATATTGTATGTTCCGGGCTGTATCAGCTAGTTACTAATGGGATTAATCGATGTAGATAAATTCACTAGAACTGAGAAGCACTTTTGCGTACCGTCCCAAAGCGGTTGGCTTGTACTTCACATCCTTCGGTGAATTGGGTACTCGGCCAGGGCGCTCAGCCGAATTCTTTACTCCGGCCATCATGCCGTCACCCATTTCCTCGTCCGTTGCGGGACCACCTGCCGCCGGGATTACTTTGTCTGCTCCTCCCGGGTTTCCGTCGGCATCCGGCCCATTCATGGTGACGTTCTTAACCGAGCCAAGCTTGTCTTTTTTATCTGAAGCCTTGGCGCTAAGGGCAGCACGAGAGGCTTTCTCGGCTTCAGCAGCAGCCGCAGCTTTCCCCTCCAAGTATTCCTGCATCGGCTCCGATTGGATGTAGTGCAGCCCTAGTTCAATCTCCTTCTCCGAAGGACTCCGGCCGTAAATCAACTGATACAACTTACGAATCTTCGCCGTCGTGTCACCAGCATCCTCAACGTTTTTAGCGAGGAGCTCGGACTCAGCCTGAACAAAGTCGCTGTTCATCAAGAAAAGCCGCTGAAGGGGTACGGTAGTGCTAAATCGCTTTTCAGCGCTGATATTCGGGGGCGGAAAATCAAAGAGCTGCAGATACTCGTCCAGACGGTAGCGGCTGACCCGTCCATAAAGAGTGCGGCGCGTGTAGGCCGGTGTCAGATCTTTCGAAGGCCCGCCGATAGAGTCGTCAAGATTGCCCGCAACCATTAACACCGAATCACGAAGCTGTTCAGCCGTCATGCGCCTTTTGTTAGCGCGCCAGTATAGGCGATTGCCGGAGTCGACCGCAAAATCTTTTTGGTCGAGGGTCGTGCTGAGCTGATAAACGTTGCTTAGCATGATTTCCCGCGTGAGCTTCTTGATCGACATTCCATCAGTCTGAAACCGCGCAGCCAAAAATTCCAAAAGATCGGGGTTAGTAGGCCGCTCGCCCGTAACTCCGAAATTACTCGGGGTGTCAACCAAGCCGGTCCCGAAGTGCTCCTTCCAGATCCGGTTCACGATCACTCGCATCGCAAGGGGCTGCTTAACTATGTCATCCGCCAGTTCCAGACGGCCGCTTCCCTGTTTGAATGGCGCCGGGTTGTCACC
>CALMAV010000389.1 GCA_937859895.1 uncultured Bryobacterales bacterium
CAGCTTGCCGGACTGGGCCGTGACGTGCTGTCTCGCATGGAGGTGACGCTTCGGCTGACTGAGGCGCACGTGAATGATTCTGATGGCAAGGTAAACAAATCGGACTTTCTTTCGAATAAGGTAATTGTGGGCTCGATCCGCGCCGCGTTGGCCGAACTTGAAAAGAACGAAACGCTGGCCCAAGCTGCGCTCGCAAACAATATGGGCCTCGCTTGGAATGTGAGCGTCAGGCCAGCGGACAACGTGCTTCCTGAGTCCCCAGTGTCGGGCAACTTAGACCAGATGGTTGCTGAAAGCTATCGATTCAATCCTGACTGGGCGGAACTGGAAGCCGGTATTCGTGCTGCAGATGCGGCACTGACAACCGTTCGTAGTGAGTACTACCCCAAGTTTGCCATCAAAGGCGACCTTCATCGTTTCTGGAACGGAAGCTTTACGGGCGGACTATCCACACCTGAAAATCGCACGGGATGGACAGTCGGCGCCGGCGTACAAATCCCCCTTTTCAATGGGCTGCTTACTCATAACAAGGCACGGGAGGCACTGGCGCGCATTGGACAACTGAAGCAGACGCAACTGCTGCTGAAAGATGGCCTCGGCCTCCAGGTAAAAAGCCTGCTTGTGCAGATGGAGAGCGCAGGGAAAGTAGCGAAAGCCGCCCAAGGGGCTATGGACTCTGCCGATGCGAATAGAGATCTGAATATGCGTGCTTACGAAAACGATATGGGTGAGCCGGACAAAGTGGTCCAGTCTCAAGTAATCGCAGCCCTGGTACACGCGCAGTTTCTTAAAGCACGCTATGACAGTCTGGCTCTGTCATCCCAACTGACGGCCATTGTAGGCCGCGAAGTAGCTGCGCGCATCAACAATCCCGCTACGGCGGGGAAGCCGTAAATCATCTGAGATCCCGAAATGCCAAAGGCTCTCAAAATCTGCTTTCCAGAGGTAAGGCGCGGCAGACTGGCCCTATGGGTTTCAGCTGCTTTTCTGTCCCTAGATCTCTGTCTGCCCATTTTGGTTGCTGGAACTGACAGCCACAGCGGCACCAAAGCGCATATTCACGTGGTCTGTTCCTCGGCGCTCTTTCGCGGTGTGAGCCCGAGCGAACTTGTTTCGAGCGCTAAACTCTGGGTGCAAAGTATCGGAAACAGGGTTGGACTGATTATTGATCCGGAGATTACGATCGTCGACAACGCAGGCGACATGCGCAGAAGGGTCGATGAGGGTACGGCTGATCTTTTTGCATCCTCAAGCCTGGAATATCTCGCGCTGGACCGATCTTCTGTTCTTGAACCTGCCGTTACGATGACGGCCGGAAGCGGTGAGAAGGGAAAGATCAAGTATCTGCTGCTGGTGAACCGCGATGGCGGAATTGCTCAACTGGCTGACCTGAAAGGCAAAGTTCTGAACACGTACGCACGGTCAGACTCAAATCTCAATCGCTTATGGCTCGACGTGTTCCTGCGAGGAGCCCACCTGCCGCCAGCTGACCAGTTATTGAAAACCGTCGCAGCTACATCGAAGCCATCTACCGCCTGCCTGCCGCTGTTCTTTGGCAAGGCAGACGCTTGCATGATAGACGACCCTAGCTGGGAGACATTGCGGGAGTTGAATCCGCAGCTGGAGAAGAAGCTGACGATTCTGGCTGAATCAAAGCCAATGATTGAGAGCCTGATCAGCTTCACCCACCACTACCATTTCGTTGATGAGATGTATAAGGGCTTGCTCGGGTTGAAGGACGCGCCGGATGGCGCACAGGTACTTCTCTTTTTCAAGTGCCGGCAAGCGGTAGCCATCGATAAGGGAGATCTCGCGTACGTATCCGAATTGCGCTCGACTTACGTGCGGGATACCCGGCCATCCGAGCGTAAATTTTCTCTTCCTACAGTTAACGCCGTGGCAACGACCCGCCCCTCGAAAGTGGATTGATGCGAACTGTCCCTCGGCCATTAAAAGGGATCACGGGCCGCATTGCGCTTCTGGCATGGGGGGTGACTCTTGTCACTATGGCGCTGTTTGTTCTGTCGCTGCTTCCAGCCCAGAAGCAGGATCTGCAGGAGGCACTGCATTCAAAAGCGTTAGGCGTTGCTTCCTCATTGAGAGACGTGACGCGCTCGGCAGCCTCCACAGGTGATTTCAGCTCTATTGTCGAGCACTGTACACAGGTGCTGGCGGGCGACGCAGCAATCGAATACCTGATGGTTACTCGCGAAGATGGCTTCTCCATTGTGGTGGGGCGCGATGGTTGGCGCAACGAGACCTTGGGCGACTATTGGCACTCCAAGAAGCACCAGCAGATAGCAGGACTTGAGACCGTTCCCGTCTTCAATCGGCGAGTATTTCGCTTCTCTGACCCGTTCGACCATCAAGGCGTGCCCTGGGGCTGGATCCATGTTGGCCTATCGCCCGCCGCTTACGACCGCAGTTTGCTCACCCTGTACCATCGAACGGGACTTCTAGCAGTTGTTTGCGTTCTGGTGAGCTTACTGGCGTCCGTACGTTCAGCGCGCAGACTGGTTCGGCCAGTTCGTGGTTTGCAGGCAGTGGTAGGTCGTCTGGCGAAGGGCGATTTGGCTGCAAGAGCGGACAGTACTGGCAAGGATGAAGTAGGCAGCCTAGCCCGTTCGTTCAACAGCATGGCGGAATCAATCTCTCAGCGAAACCTCATCCTGGAAAGCGTTCGCTTCGCCGCTGAGGAGTTTCTTCGCGCCGAGGATTGGCGTGTTGTGGTTATTACCGTACTTGGGAAGGTAGGTGCCGCCGCTAAAGTTAGCCGGGCTTTCCTGGTTGCCGCTGAACGGAAGACCTCGGCAAGCGGCAAGGAGCACTGGCAATTGGAGTGGCTATCTTCGGATTTCTACTTTCGGGGTGCCGGCGACACTCGTTTCAACTTGGATTGGCAAGCCCTGGAGGTTTACCGCGCGGCGCTCGATGCAAGCAAGATTGTGGAGCTAAAGCGCAGCGAATGGGCAGTTCTCGCGAACTGTGGAGAAGACGGGCTGCCCCATGCGTCCATTCTGATCCCAGTGACTGTGGGTGGCCGCTGGCCCGGCATTCTTGGCTTCGATCAAATGGATATGGAGCGAGAGTGGAGCGATGCGGAAAGAGACAGCTTCCGGGCTGTTGCCGACATGCTCAGCTCATCCACGGCGCGCTCATTCACTCAGGAAGCACTTGACCATAGGGCGGCTGCTCTTGAACAAGCGAATACGGCCCTGCGGGAAGAGAACCATCAACGCGTTCAGGCCGAGGGAGCGCTGCAGCACACTGCTGAAGAGCTACGAAAGCAGCAACTGGAGTTGGAATGCCGTGTCCAGGAGCGCACGGTTGATCTTTTAAAAGCGAAAGAAGCGGCCGAAGCAGCAAGTCGAGCTAAGAGTGAGTTCCTGGCGAACATGAGCCATGAGATCCGGACGCCAATTAACGGCGTTATCGGCATGACTGAGCTGGCCCTCGACTCCAGTCTTACTTCCGTGCAGCGTGACCACCTTGAAACGGTGAGACATTCAGCTGATTCGCTGCTGGGTATCATCAACGACATTCTTGATTTTTCAAAGATTGAGGCGTGCAAGCTAGAGATTGAATGTGTCGAGTTCGATTTTCATGATTGTATTGCGACCTTGATTAAGGCGCTTGCTTTCTCAGCGCACAGAAAAGGCCTGGAACTAGTCTGCTGCCTGAGTTCTGCCGTGCCAAGAAAGCTATGCGGTGACCCGGTGCGCTTGCGACAGATACTAACCAACCTTGTCGGAAATGCGATTAAGTTCACCGAGACTGGCGAAGTGGTTCTGTCCATCACAGGCAATTGGGTGACCGACAATGAATTCGCGCTTGAGATCTCTTTACGCGACACCGGTTGCGGCATTCCACCAGACCGACAGAACGCTATCTTCAGTGCTTTTACGCAGGCTGATGGTACCTCGACCAGGCGCTACGGTGGAACTGGACTAGGTCTTACGATTTCGAGAGAGTTAACGCAACTGATGGGTGGCCGGCTCTGGCTGGAAAGCGCCGTAGGGCAGGGCAGTACCTTTTACGCTTCATTGATACTGCTCAAAGCATCCGGGCTGGAACCAAGAGTGGAACAGGAGTTCCAAAAGTTCAGAGATCTTCGAGTGCTTGTTATTGAAGATAACCAAGCATGCCGCCTGCAATTGGTCGATCTGCTTACCCGCTGGGGATGTTCAGTCACTAGCGTCGATTCTCTTCCTGCCGGACTCGATCTCCTTCAACAGCAGTTTGTGGCGTGCCATGGCCAGGAGGTGGTGATAGTTGATGGCGGCCTGCTGGTTGACGACGGACTGCAAGCATTTAAGTCTCTCCGTTCACGACCGGAGCGACCCGAACGCCTGATCATGATGGTTGATTTAATCGGGAAGTTCTCCAACGATGCAGTATCGGAACACTGGGGTCCGGTCAGCACTTTGGTGAAGCCCGTGCAAAGCAGAGAACTCTACAAGTTGCTCGGGTCCGCACCACTTCAGGCATGTGCGAGCGAACGGGATAAAAGCTTGCTGCGGGATGAGTGTAGAAGCGGGCAACCGGTGTGCCTTCCCCAAACCCTCGGCGGTGATAGGAAACCACGAATTCTTCTCGTGGAAGATAATTTAGTTAACCGCCGGCTGGCAACAGCACTGCTTGAGAAGCTTCATTACACCGTGATTACTGCCGAGCATGGGCAGGCAGCGCTGTCGGTGCTATCTACAACTCCGGTCGATGCTGTTCTGATGGACGTGCAGATGCCAGGCATGGACGGCCTGGAGGCGACGAGGGCAATTCGGCGACAAGAGGAAGAGACAGGCCGGCACTTGCCGATTGTGGCGCTTACTGCACATGCCATGAAGGGCGATCGGGAAGTCTGCCTGGCTGCTGGCATGGATGACTATTTGACCAAACCAGTGCGCGCTAGTGAGCTTAAGGAGATGCTGCAATCAACCCTAGAAAAGTGGCCTGCAGAAGCTTCCCTCAACGTTCCCGTTCAGCGTTGATTGCGTATCAAGCTGGAAGACTAAGCCTCCCTATCGAGTCTCAACTAAGCACTTGCTCATTTCTCGGGAATGCCAACTCATTGCACTCGATACGATCTGTCCAATACCCGAAACTTTCGGCGTCCAGCCGAGTACTTCCATTGCCAAGTCAGGGCGAGCAATAAGGGTCGGAGGATCGCCTTGCCGCGCTTCATGACTGTGAGTTATCAGCTTCTTCCCGGTAGCTCTTTCAACTACGTCAACAATCTGGCGTACCGAAACGCCCGTACCAGTGCCAATGTTCAAGTTCACACTCTTACCGTGAGCAATGAGATGGCGCAGAGCATCAACATGTGCTGCGGCAACGTCAACCACGTGTATGAAGTCACGGACGGCTGTTCCATCGGAGGTTGGAAAACTAGTCCCGTAAATTTGAAGTGCAGGATGTACTCCCAAAGCTGACCCGATTGCCAAAGGAATCAGATGTGTCTCTGGAGAATGACTCTCCCCGATTTCTCCATCCAGATCTGCGCCCGCTGCATTGAAATAGCGAAGGCATATCGTACGAAAGCCATACGCCTGGTCGTACCAATGGCAGGCTCTTTCGACGGCGAATTTCGTTTCGCCATAAGGATTAATGGGCTTCTGAGAATGGTCCTCACCGATCAGTTCCGTTTGAGGGATCCCATAAGTAGCGCAACTGGAGGAGAAGACAAGCTTGTCAACCTCACAATCCAGAAGAATGTCAAGCAGGCTCAGGGATTTGACAACGTTGTTTTCAAAGTACTTGCGCGGATTCTGTGTAGACTCGCCGACGTACGCACTAGCTGCGAGATGGACGGCAGAGCCGATGTTGTACTCACGAATGGTGCGCCTGACCAGTTGCTTATCTGCGATGTCGCCAAGAACAAACGGTCCCCACTGGACTGCCCAACGGTTGCCTGAAGTGAGATTGTCGAGGACAATGGGACGAAATCCCGCCGACGCGAGCGCCTTGGCAGTGTGGCTCCCAATGTAGCCGGCTCCCCCGGTTACTAAGACGTTGGTAGGATTCATTCGTTTGCGAGTTTACGGTTACCGCACTAAAGTGTCAATTTACTAAGCATGACACTTAGTAATGGTGAGCTATTGTACGGTTCTTTCTTTCCTGTACTGGTACTAATAGACGAGCTGAAAGTGAGGTAATGAATATTGAGCATGCCATTAGAGTCGGTGATCACTGAGGAAGCCAGAGCGGGGAAACAAGCCTCGGAGCGGACCCGACTTTCGTGGGGCCGGACTGATTTCCTCTGCCTTCTGGCAATCTGTCTTTTAAGTCTGCTCAGTTGGCTACCCAGGGCTCGCGGACCGATCGATGTCAGGTGGGATGGCGGCACCTATTATGTCCTTGGGACGTCACTGGCGGAAGGCAAGGGCTACCGGCTTTTGAATGAACCGGGTGAAGTCCGAGCCGATCAATACCCACCCTTACTGCCTGCCATTGTCGCCCTGCATCAGAAAGTTTTAGGCACGCACGATGTGGTGACCGTGGGGATCTGGCTGCGTAGAACATGGATGGCCCTCTCGCTGATCTATGTGATCACCACCTTTCTGCTTGGCCGCTTATTCTTGACCAGAGTCTATGCGCTGTGGTTATCCATCGTGTGCCTGATGAGCTACGACATGTACTACCTGTCGACGCTCCTGTTTGCGGAACTGCCGTTTGCGCTTGCGACGACTCTCTTCGCCTATTTCTACCTGCGGCGAGGCGGTAAAAGCTGGATGCGGTATCTCTCTCCCGTTATGGCCTCTGCAGCTTACCTGCTGCGAAGTCTGGGCATCGCCTTGCTAGCTGCGTGGGTTTGCGACGCGCTGTTTCGCGGGCAGTTTCGCCGGGCTGCTGCAAGGGCAGCCATCTCGCTCATTCCTGTTTTAGCCTGGCAAGGCTACGTACATTCGGTCGAGACCGGGGCTGATTATCGGCATCCCGCTTACGCGTATCAGCGCTCCCCTTCCATGTTCTACAACGTTAGTTATGCAGTGAACATGAAGCTGAAGGATCCCTTCCGTCCTGATGAGGGCAACTGCAGTCTAGGCGATTACGTGTATCGAGTTACTCACAATGCGATTGCAATTCCGAGCACTTTGGGTCAGTCTGTTACAGCTCGCGAGGGGTTCTATAAGGGCAACGTCAAGTCTCTGAATCGATCGTTAGGCAAGAACATCATTCCGCGGTGGCCGTATGAGCTTCTGTTGAACTTGATGGGCTGTTTGGTCTTGGCAGGTATCGTTCGCCTGATGAGAGCGCGCCAATGGCTGCTGGCGATGACCATGTTATTCACGATTGGAGCAGTCTGTACAACGCCGTGGCCTGGACAATTTGCACGTTATATTGCGCCGGTTCTTCCGCTTTTACTCCTGGCAATGATGGCCACACTGCGCGGAGTATTCCGAGCGCAGCCAGGACTTGTCAGTTTGCAAGTGAGTAAACGTCTGCAGGGGCTGAGGTTTGCAGTTGCAGCCGTTATCATTCTAGAGTGTTCGCTAGCACTACACAGTGGTTTTCAGAACTTCCTGAACCCTGCCTTCTACCGAGACGCCGTAGGAAAGAACAAACCATATAGGCTGTTGCATTACTCCAGCGCGTACCCGGCAGCGGAGAAAGTGTTGCAGTGGCTGGTGCCGAGGGCCGATCCCAATGCGGTTGTTGCGGTTTCGATGCCGCAATGGGTTTATCTTCAATCGGGATTGAAAAGCGTTATGCCTCCTCTAATATTGAAGCCGGCTGAAGCGCTCGCCTTAGCTGATTCGGTGCCGATCAGCTACTACTTAGCCGAAGATCTGCTAATGGATGATAATTTTTTGGTGTCTTTCCCGGCCATGGTGGCAAACAGCCCAGACACATGGAAGCTCGTGTATGGGAACCGCGATGATCAAGTGAGGCTATACGCTCGCGTGGGAGTCGCGCGATTGTCCGGTTCGCCTGTTTTGGAGTAACACCGGAGTCACGCGCCACGTGCCTTATTGAGCAAACGGAAGAAGTTTCACTGATCCATTCAAGGCAGAAGGTTGATCAGGATAGACGACCCAGACCTTACGTCCGCGTGCAGCGTAGTACTGAGCAAGGGCTCGGTCTGACTCGGGGGACACTTCACGCGCCCAGATAATTGGGCTGCTTTGAAAATCAGCAGAGTTGTACACCCACTCTTCTCCGACATCGTGGTTGGGACCATAGTGGACAAAGATCAACGCCTTCTTGCCGTCTTGTAGCACTTTTTTCTGAAGGCTGGCTGGATGGATGTCGCGGGGTGTGCCGAGGGCCCACTGCAAAGGCCAGTAGCTTAGCTTCCAATGCTGAGCATAAGCAATTGCCGGAAGCGCGGCCATGAGCAAGCACCCTGCAGGAATCATTCGCGAAAGAAATAATCCCACCGGTCTGGCTTTGGGACGCCAGCGTCGAAGCCGTTGCAATCCGTAGACAAGCATCGCCAGCCAGGCAGAAAAAAAAGGCGCCGCATAGTGAGGGTAGAACCAGACAACTTGAATTAGAGTCAAAGACGCGCCTATCAGTGCAGCCTTCCAGAGTATGTGCTTAGCTCGTTCCTTCTTCGCTTCTGCAGTCCTTAGAAACATAAGTGCAAGGACGGGGATTGTTAGTAGCGGCCCACAAAAGAAAATCCAGATGTTCTTCGCTTTTCGCACTATCTCAGGAATTCCAAACTCTTCGCGTGTGGTTTGAAAAAGGGTGGCTTCAGCTTCGTACACGCGGCGTAACGATGCGCTCTTATAGGTCGGCTCCGGTCTAAGATGACCCCAGATAAACAGCGGCGCAAAAGCGTAGTGGCTGCGGTCTTCCAGATACGGCAGGCGAAGTGGGTTGCCTGTTACACGCGAGTTGTAGAAGAGCATGGCTGCTGCTGTAACGAGTAAGATGGAGAAAAATGGGAGCAGGACGGATGGCTTCAGCAGATCAGTAACGGTTCGCCCGCGAAGTTTTAAGACGAGCAGAATAGTAAGTGAAATTACCACCAGGGCCGAACCTTCGTAAGGTCTGCTATTTGCCAGAATAGCTATGCCGAGCCCCGCCGCAACAGCAGGCAAGGGCCTAGCCTTAGGGAGGAGACGCGCTGTGCCGCCGAGTAGTAGCGCACCCCCAAGAGCTGGAACCGCGCCGCCCCAGTAACTATTCATCCAGTAGCTTGTAAGTCCCCAGCGTGCCACGGCAAGAAGAGTTCCGGCGAAGGCCCAGGAAGTTGAGAACCAGGCTCTCAGTGTCCAGAAAGTAGCTGTACAAAGGAGAGCAACACTGAGGAGCACACCAATCCAAGGGACACCAAAGAGCCGCAGTCCGGCTGCCAGGCAGAGCCCCTGGGCAGGTGGGTACATGGACGTATAACTTGGCGTCAGCAGTATGTGAATGCTTTCGAAATGCTCCCTGAATGCCGGAGGGAGGTTAGTTAGACGCCCGGCAGCAAATGTCTGCGCAGCCAGTAAGTAGCTAAATTCGTCGTGCACTGACGGCTTCGGCACCGGGATAAACGGAAGAAGCAGGACACGCGCGACGATTATTCCGGTAAAGATGGTGATAGCTGCGGCTATGGAGTTGCGCGATAACCGAGTAATCTGAGACTCAACCCATTGAAAGCCGTCCGCGCCCTTTGTTGGAGCAGTCCAGCCAATAAGGAGAATAATAAGGGTAAAAATCAACTCGATAATTTGGCTGAAGTAGGTCGATGAAGACCACGAATGAAGCAATGAATAATCCCATCGAACTATACGGTAAGGTGAATTGATCGCCCATCATGCTGTACAGTTCACGAATCTACGACGATTGTAGTCGAGCGCAACCGAGATTATGGCATTGAACTTACTCATAGCAATTCCCGCTTTGAACGAAGAGGCGAGCATAGAGGCAATCATCCAGCGATCGCTGGAAGCTACGAATTACATCACTGCTCACTCACCAATTCAAAGTGTCGGGGTGACGGTTGTGAGTGATGGGTCCACGGATCGAACCGTTGAGCTAGCGCGGCAGTACCTTGATCGGGTCAAGCTAATCATCTTTGAAAAGAATAGGGGATACGGGGCGGCAATCCAGGAGGCATGGCAAACCTCAGATGCAGATTTGTTGGGCTTTCTGGATGCCGACGGTACTTGTGAGCCTCGATTCTTTGCTGACCTTGCGCGTGCCTTGGAAGAGCAGGGTGGCGACATCGTGCTTGGGTGCCGCCTCAACAAAGAGACTAAGATGCCCTTGGTCCGGCAGACAGGGAATCTTTTGTTTGCGACACTCCTGACGATTCTTTCCGGCCGTTCTATCCGAGACACTGCTAGCGGTATGCGCATTGTCCGGCGGCAAGCTTACCAAAAGCTACGGCCACTGCCTGACGGGCTACACTTCACGCCGGCCATGAGCGCGCGCGCACTACTCGATCGCAAGAGCGGTTTGAAGCTGGTTGAGATTGATATGCCTTATCACGAGCGCGTAGGCAGATCGAAGCTGAACGTAGGAAAGGATGGTCTTCGATTTCTGAAGATTATTCTGGAAACTGCTGCAAAATATCGACCCGGACGACTAGCGGCTCTGGCGGCCGCAGGTGGCCTCACTATTTGCGGTATATCAACTTACTTAGTTCGCCGGTACCGGAGCGGTCCCCGCGTCCGCTCCACGTGGTCCGATCGCATAGACACGCCCTTGCGGGGCGTCAGCATAGATAGAAATTAGTCGGCCCTCCGCTATCAGATCACCTAAGATCCAGGAAAACGCAGCGCCAGAGTCGTATAGGAGGAAGTTGGAGTGGGAAGCCGAGTAGGCTCGGTAGTCCTCGACATGTAAAGGCGCGACTTGTTGCAGGACTAACAGTCCGCGTTCGACTGTATCGGTACCTGTGTAGCGAAGCGCACGTCCAACATCTGCTAAGAACAAAAATCGCCCGGCATGATGGATGTCAGCCTGATAGGACATCTGAAAGAAGACATGCGGTCCGGCAATTACCAGCGGATGATGGGCGCTAACCTTTTGAAGGAATTGGAAAGTTCTGGCTTCGTTCTCTGAGTTACCTGCAAAGGTCTTACCCTCGCGCACAACAATAACGCTCCAGCAGACCAAAAGGGCCATTGCGCCAGTAAAGCCCAAGAGGGCACTACGCGCCCCTATTACTGACAGACTGAAAGCGAGCAGTATTGCGATTCCAAGTACGGCGTAAATGGCGTAGCGTGATGTGAATGCACCGGTTACGAATTTGGCAACAACGATGGCAAGAACAGGGATCAGCACGAAGCCCAATGCCAGGATCATCTCGTGTATCGGTATAGCCACATGTGGTTCAGCCGGATGGCGAGTGCCGGATCTGAGCCAAACAGCAAACCCAGCCAGCAAGAGCAGGAGGAGCAGTGCAAAGGCAGAGGTGTATAGAAGATCCTCGTAGAAGCTGATCATCATGGTCCATTGCGGCTTGGCCCAAAACTTCCCTGCGTAGTGGGAAGACGCACGGAGCAATGGCAGGAAAAGCAACAGTGGAAAACCAGATGCCGCCAATGCGCAGTACATGGCGAGATCGAAACGGTGGCTTCTGAGCAAGCGGGCACACTCAGCAAGCGCGAACGGAAACAGAACCAGAATCGCGTAGTAGTGGCAAGCTAAGGCGGCAGCCAGGCACAGTGTCAGGCCTAGTAAAGACAAATTTCGTCCACTATGTTCGGTTGCGTGCTGCCAACAGAGAATTGCAAGGCCGCAAAAACCCATCACTAATCCGTACGGGCGTGCCTCATACGCGAAGTAAAAGGCATACGTAAGGAAGGGGAACATGAACGCGACTAGT
>CALMAV010000390.1 GCA_937859895.1 uncultured Bryobacterales bacterium
CCTCGTTGCCTAGGAACTTCTTCTTCTCCCACTTGCCGGACTTGGTAGAAGCACTCGCCTGCGGCACTGAGCGTGCCATTGAAAGCATCAGCGCCAGAGTGTGTTCGGCGACTGACACGGCATTACCGCCAGGCGTGTTCATCACCAGCACGCCAGCGTTGGTAGCAGCCGGCAGGTCAACGTTATCGACGCCGACACCAGCCCGGCCGATGACGCGCAACACGGGTGCCTTCGCCAGAACGTCTCCCGTTACCTTCACTGCGCTCCGGACAATCAGCGCGTCACAGTCGTGCAGGTGTTCGGAGTAGGTCTTCGGATCGGCTTGCACCACCGTCCAACCGGCTTGCGCACGGAGTTTATCAACCGCTCCAGGGGCGAGCGGCTCAGCAACAAGGATCTTCATGTCTTAGCGAGTGAGAACGGCTTCTTTGGCCAGTGCCGCTTCAGCGTAGACGTTCTGAACAGCCGCTACACCGGAGCCAAAGCGCACGGGCAATCCCTGCCCCGCGAGAATGATTTCGAGCTCGGCTACAACAGCAAAGAGGTCGTGAAAATCAAAATAGCCCAGGTGCGCAAGGCGGAAGATCTGTCCCTTCATCGAGCCCTGGCCGTTGGTGATGATGGCGTTAAAGCGATTGCGAAATTCCTTGATGATGACGCCGGAGTCCATGCCTTTCGGCGCGCGGACGGCAGTCACAGACGAGCCGGGCGAAGAGGAAAAGAGCTGGAGGCCCAACGCTTTCATTGCCTCGCGGGTGGCTTCGGCCAGCATCTGCGCATTGGCAATCAGATTATCCATGCCCAATGCTTTGATATAGCGCAGCGCTTCGGCCAAAGCCAGAAGAAGCGAAGTGTTCGGTGTCCAGGCTGACTCACCCCCGGCGGCGTTCTTGCGCTCGCGCTTCAGGTCGAAGTAACAGCGCGGCGCCGTTGCAACATCGGCACGAGCCCAGGCCTTTCCGCTCACGGCCACAAAGGCCAGACCGGGAGGAATCATGAAGGCTTTCTGGGAGCCGCCGATCACAACATCCAGGCCCCATCCATCAATGTCGAGCGGCATGGTGCCAACACCCGTAATAGCGTCAACGATAAACAGCGCATCGGTCTTCTTAACGGCTGCGCCCATTGCCTTCACGTCGTGCTGCGTGCCGGTTGAAGTTTCGGACGCTTGCACGAAGACACCCTTGAAATTGGGGTTGGCAGCCAGCGCCTCCTCCACTTGTTGTGGTGAGACGGCGTTACCGTACTCGGCTTTTAGAATGGTCGCGGGCATCCCAAACGCCTTAGCTAATTCAATCCAACGTTCACCGAACTTGCCGGCAGTACAGATCAGCAGTTCGTCGCCGGGAGAGAAGAAATTCTGAATGCTGGCTTCGAGTCCGCCGGTGCCGGAAGCAACCAGAATCAGGACATCGTTGGCCGTACCCAACACTTCTTTCAGGTCTGCCAGAACGCCCTTGTACAGAGTTCGGAAATCCTCTGTCCGGTGATGGATATCGGAGCCCATCATGGCGTGCAGAGCAGCAGGAAGAAGAGGGGTGGGGCCGGGCGTTAGAAGCCGCTGTTTCTTGATGTACATGAGTGCGAAGACACGAGTACCCGGAGGGTGCCCGCTACGTATAGGAACCCTCAGGATAACAAAAGGAGACCGCTATGAGAGGACTGCTACAGTCCCGGCAGACCTAGAGGAACTAGCGTCCACTGCTGCTGGGGGAAAGCGGAGTAATCGTACTGCTGTATGGGCGTACCATTGGCCGCAGAGGCTCCTGTAACGTCGAGCGCTCGACCGCTGAGCTTGTTGATGATGGCGAAATTGCCATTGCCTGAGGGGACAAGCGCCCATAGTTGTTGCGGGTAACCGAAGAAGTCGTACTGCTGGATAGAGGTGCCGTTAGCGACGTTAGCGCCGGTAAGGTCCAGACACTTCAGCGTCAGCACATTGAGGATGCGGAAGTAGGTGTTGTCCACAGGAATGAGATACCACTGCTGCTGCGGATATCCAAAAGCCTGGTACTCCTGAATGGCGGTCCCGTTGGCGGTAGACGCACCAGTGACATCCAGCACGCTGCCGCTCAGCACACTCTTGATTTCAAAGCTCTGGAAGGTTGTAAACTTCCAGGTCTGGCCGGGTGTGCCGTTGGGTGTGAACTCCTGAATGACAGTGCCGTTATTGTAAGAGGCACCAGCCAGGTCAAGAGCTTTTCCTGTCCCTACGCTCACAATTGTGTAGTAACCGTTCCCGGCGGAAGTTAAAGTCCAAAGCTGATTGGCATAGCCGTAGTAGGTGTACTGCTGAATGGGGGTCCCGTCGGTTGCTGAACCTCCGGGCACATCGAGGACTTTGCCCGTTGTGACGTTCATGATGGCGTAAGTGCCACTGCCTACGGGGACGAGCGCCCACCGCTGATTGCCGTTGGAGGTAATCTCCCACTGCTGAATGGTTGCGCCATTAGCAGTTGAACCGCCTGTCACCTCTAGCGCTTTGCCTGTTTGACCGTTGATCAATTCAAGGCCATTAGCGGAAGCGCCGGTGAGCAGGACAGTTTGCGGTGAAGAAGAGGCGCTTGTATTTACCACGAGCGAAGCCGAGCGGATGCCTGAAGCGCCGGGTGTGAAACCAACAGTGATCTGACAGAACGTAGACGGTTGAAGCGTAGGAGGGCAGTTATTGCTGACACCAAACTCCGAGGCGTTGGCGCCAGCAACTGAAATGCTGGAGATGCTGAGAGCAGCCGTACCCGTATTTTGAATGACGACATTCTGGTTTCCAAACGTTATGGCAGGTGAGCTCTGGTTAGCAAAGACGAGATTGGCCGGACTAACAACAACCGACCCGGCGGCGGCAATGCCAGTTCCAGGCGCGGACGGACCTGTGACAACCGCTCCAGCATTGGAGACCGGAATGGTAACGGTGTTGCTAATGAAGGCATTCTGAGCGATGTAGACCTGGGCAGCGGGGGTGGCGCTGAGCGAAGTCGGCACAATCATCTGGACGTAGTAGGTGCCGTATGAGAACGTGGGAAGCCCAGCCGAGACGATCTGAGCCGTGGCACCGTTGATGGATCCATTGACGGGAATGCCCGCGGTATTGGGAGTCTTGCCTATAAAGGCAGTACCACCAAGGTTTGCTCCCGCTTGGGCGTCATTGTCTGAAAGTGCTCCAAGGCCGGAACCCAACAGAGTGATAGTTTCGCCAGGAACTGCAGGGCTGCTGGGCGAGATCAGCTGACCTTGAGGCACAGTGCAACAGGTGGCGCCGCTATAAGCAGTGACGGTGACAGAGGCACCGGTGCTGGTGGTGCCGGCAACGGTGATTCCAGTTCCGGTAGGTCCAGGCTGCAGTGCTGTTAGGACGACGCGTGTGAAGGCGGGACCAGGGCCAGCGGTAACGTTAGGGTCAGGAGCGCTGTTGATCTTGTTAATCAGATTTTGTGCGATGGTCGCCAGGGTGTCTGAGGCAACGACGGTGTAACTATAGGCCTTGCCTGCGATGGTGACTGTGGCAACATCGTTGGCCTTAATCGAACCGCTGATATCAACCGCGACACTTGGATTGGTCAGCTGGTGAAGAGCTCCATAGGCAGGCCAGGGACGTTGTTGACCTGGAAATTGGGGCCGGTTGAACAGCCCCGGATTGGCCAAGGCAATATATACAGGGGTCGCGGTGGTGGCTGTGACACTGTTGCTGCGGTTTGAGATGACGGAGATGCTGACGCTGCTGCGATCAAAAAGGGCATAGGAAAACTGGATTACGATCTGGCCGGGAGAGACGCTAAGAATAGGCGCCGGAATGCCATCGACAAGCACCTGAACGCCTCCCAGCGTTTTGGGTAGGGCGCCGTCGATGGCCTGAGGCATGGGACTGGTCAGGGTCTGGTCAGTGAAGGTAGTGCCAGGTTGCGCATTGATCTCGACCAGCATTCCCGGGGCGCCAGTTGCTGCAGTACCGGCTGTCAGGTAAGCACCGGAGGCTGTTGCTGCGATGTCAGCCGCATTAGAAGTAGTAGCAGCAAGGCTAATGGTGTCGAATGCCAAGTTAGAGGCTTTCGAACTGAGGTAGAGAGTGCCCGTGCCAGGTCCAGTGAAAAGCGCCGTTACATTCGGGTCCCCAGCATTAGCGTTGATAAGCGCGACTAAGCCTTGCGCTACCAGGTCGAGAGTGTCGCCCTTTTTGAGAGTGTAGGTATAAGCAGTACCGGCAATGGTTACGGTGGCAGTATCGTTAGCGGCTAATGCTGTTCCAGAGAAGACAACCACGCCTTCCTGCCGGATAATTTCACTGGCCGCATTCACGACTGAGTTGCCGGGCAACGGAGTGTCAGCGGGAGAAAATTGCAGTACGCGCCGGTTAAACGGATCGGCTACATAGAGGTTGGCGCCGTCAAACGCGAGCGAGGAAGGAGACTGAACGGTCTCTACTGATGAAGTGTTGTCAACAGCAGTGCTTGCGAAGCTTTGGCTGACGTTGGTAACCGTATCGTTGACGAAATCAGGCTGGCCGAGAACGATATCGGCACTGGCCCCACTGACGGTAGGAATGGAGTTGTAGACCAGGATGCGATCATTACCGGCGTCTGCAATGTAGAGCTTGCCGCCTCCGGCGAGAGCAAAGCGTGGGAAGTTAAGTGTTTTTTCGCAACGCGCTCCAAACGTAGCGTGGCCTGCGCTGTCGGTGCCGGTAGAAGGGCAGAGCGCCTGGACGTAGTTGGGCAGAGACGCTGATAAGTCCGGCTGGCCCACGGCTACATCGGCGGGCTGTCCGTTGCTCGTCGGGATTGTGTTCCATACAAGGACACGGTTGAAGCCAAGGTCGCTGACGAACAGGTGGGTTCCATCGGAGGTGACCGAAACAGGGCTCAGCAATTGGCCGCCGTTGGTTGCCGGACTCGGGATCGTGGTGGGGTGGAAAGAGCTGGTGAAGTTGGGCTGGCCGAGCACGAAATCAGCGGGCTGATTGTTGCGCGTGGGGATTGTGTTCCACACCAGTACGCGGTTGTTTTGCGTATCGGCAACGTAGAGCTTGCCGTTTTGAAACCAGAGGCCTTGCGGGCCACGAAGTGAGTTGGCGTTCACTACCTGAGGGGTTTGGAAGGAACTGAAATCGGCCTGGCCCAGGACAAGGTTGGGCGGCGTGTTCTGGTTTTGGGGAATGGCGTTCCAGAGCAACACGCGATTGTTGTTCGAATCAGCGACGGCGAAGTTGCGCCCATCGGTGGCCACGGCAGTGGGCTGGTTCAAGCTGCCTGCGACCGCGGTGGGCAGAGCCGAACGGCCGACTAAGGTTGTGGTGTAATCCACCTGGCCGACCAGGTCGTAAGCGCCGTAGCCGCACAGCCAACAGCGGGGGGACGGATGCGGATAGTTTGTGGGGTCGGCGTGAATGGGCGGAATCGCGGTTACATCGATACCCAGGACGCGGTTGTTTTCAGGAACAGCGCCCAACGCGTTGTCGTCGGCTACATATAAGGTTCCGTTAGAGTAAGCGACGCCGCCTGCTCCGCCCAGGATGCCTGGGGCAGCTGTTTGGATTTTGTTGACGACGGGCTGAACAGTGCCGTCGGTAAAAGTGCCTTGGCCAATGACGGCGCGGGCAGCTTGCCCATTGGTAAAGCTGGTGGTCTGCGCCAGGCTAGCCGAGACAGACAGAAAAAGAACGAGACTGAACTTTCGCAAACAAAACCCCAAACAGCGTTAAATATCCGGGCAGCAGACAGCGTTCATCCTGCTGATCGAAGGGCAAGGAGATGCCAGTGAAAGCAGGCGCGGAAAGGCAGCCGGGATTGCTAAGTATATCAGCGGAACGGACGTTCGAAGGCGTGGGCGGGTTGCAGAAAAGGGTCGGCAATGGCGTGGGCTTGCGAGGGAGGCCATGTACAATTTGGGCGATGTCACTACTTGAGCAGGTGGGGAAAGACCTGGTGAGCGCGATGAAGGCCAAGGACGAGGCGCGACTGGGCGCTTTGCGGATGGTGAAGGCGGCGTTGAAGAAGCATGAGATTGATTCCATGAAGCCGTTGACCGAGGCAACCGAGATGCAGGTGATGGGAACGCTGATTAAGCAGCGGCGGGAGTCGGCCGACATGTTCCGAAAAGGCGGGCGTGAGGAGCTGGCGGCGAAAGAAGAGGGAGAGATTCAGGTTTTGCAGAGTTATTTGCCTGCTGAGCCGAGCGCAGGGGAGATGGAAGCGGCAGTGGCCGGAGCGATTGCGGAGGTGGGCGGCGCCACTCAGAAACAGATGGGCGCGGTAATGAAGGCTGCTAATGCAAGGTTGGCCGGCAAGCGTGTGGATGGAAAAGCGCTGAGCGAGTTAGTAAAAAGCAAGTTGCAGTAGCCCGAAGGAGAACTGAACGAACCGTGGGGTATTTGCGTACTAATCACTTTACGGGAGGTGAGTGGGTGAAGATCTCAGCTTTGAGTTTGCGGACGGCAGTAGTGTTGCTGGGGATGGTAGCGCCATTGCAGGCGGACGAATGGAACAAGCACTGGTCAACCGGGGCCAAGCCGGAGCTGCGGATTCATGCCGGCGATGCCGCCGTTGTGGTGCAGGCCGTGAACGGCAGCGGCATTGATGCGACTGTGACAACACGCGGGTGGTCCATTGGACGAAGCAGTGGGGTGCAGATCAGCGAACACCAGAGCGGGGATGCCGTGGACATCGACATCCGGGTTCCGACAGGGTTTTTCAATTTTGGCGATAAGTCAATCAAGCTGGAGGTGCGGTGTCCGCGCGAAATCATGGGCGATATCCACACCGGAGACGGTTCGATCAAGCTGCTGGGTCTACATGGGTCGTTGCGGGTAAATACTGGCGACGGCAGCATCCGCGGCGAAAGCCTGGACGGAGCACTGGATGCACGGACGGGCGACGGAAGCGTTCACATCGGCGGACGGTTCGACAATTTGCAGCTGCATACGCAGGATGGGTCAGTAGAACTGGATGCTATGCAAGGCTCAAAGCTGCAAGGGCCGTGGCACCTGGAGTCGGGCGACGGGAGCATGCATGTGACCTTGCCGAAGGAGCTCAATGCTGACGTCGAGCTAAGGACCGGTGACGGACATATTCAAATGGATCTTCCGCTGCAAGCGCAGGAGAAGAGCGAGCACCAGACGCGAGGACGACTGAACAGCGGCGGCCCTTCCTTATTAGTCAGGACAGGCGACGGTTCCATTACGGTTGAAGCTCGGTAGGTTGAGTTAAGCGAATCACTTCACCTTTCAGACGACGCGGTCGCCCTTGCGACGTGACTTGTGGCCGGCGAGGGCCGGACGTGAGTGGAGCGGCGTAGAGAAGGAGCAATCGGCGTCAGACGAGAAATCGAAGCCATTCAAAAGCGTGTCTGATGTCGGTAACGCGGTCACGTCCATCGGTCGGCTGCATGACTGAAGCTGGACCGAAAGCGTTGGGGTGACTCTCTGCGCTTCCTGCTCTTTCCGCGCGCTCTGCAGACAGGCCAACCGGGCAGCATCGTCCGTGGCATACCGGCGAAGACGCGACTCCTGGAGTGCCAGGTCTTTCAGTTGGCGGGAGTAGGCACACAGGATCTGCTGCTCAATGAGGAGGCTCTGAATCTCCGGGTCTTGCTCTGCGAACAGGTTCGCAAACTCAACGTGGCCCCGTGCGTAAAATCCCATTTCAACGCGCATAAGACGGTTCAGACGCCACTCGGTATCCGCAAGGCGCTGGACCAGTTCGGTTTCGCTTTGACCTTCCGGCCGGAGGTCGGTCATAAAGCGAGTGATGTGCAAGTGATAGAGCGGAAACTCGTCATTGGCCAGAAGAACGGAGTGGCCGGTAGCGGTCGGCATGGCACGTAGCCCGGTGGATGCTGAAACAGCGGTTTGCATTGCTTTTTCCATTTGTTGAAGAACTCCTAACGCTGTGAAATTAGCAAGGGGAGGGCGAAAAACGAACTTTGCGGTTCGAGAAATGTGGCTTAAGTACCTGATGCTAGTGGAGTTATAGATTTTTGGCTGAGCTGTGATCAACTCGCGTGGTGTTAATAGAATTTATAGCTCTGTAAAGTTTACATATGAATGTAGTTTTTACTTATTGCCCTTCGGTCATGCGCATTTTGCAGATCAGCGGTATGAAAGCGGCTAGTCTAAGCATCCCTAGGCGCGCGAGAAAGGCCCTGAGCTAGCGTCGTTTACTGGCATTGGTGGCCCGGGCGTTACCAATAAAGACGGGTCGATAGAAAAGACGCCCAGAATCTGCCTGGTCATTGGGAAACCTCAAGGTTCAACTTGCCTCAAAGCATTTGCAATCAAATTCCCACCATTGGCAAGAGTGCAACGGTGGTGATTATGCATCACGATACTGTGGTGCAAGGGCTGAGATGACTGATGTGGAGCACTGGGGAGTCCTTACCATTGGAACCGGGCTCGGCAACGCTCGTTTTACAAACATTGGGTCGACCAGGTAGGATCCCCTCCGAATTAGGTCACTTGTCGCTTTCGCTCAGCAGAGCCGCAACCTGAGCGGTGCTCCGTTGTGCCCAACGCATGTTGGAAATCCAACCCACCAGCAGGACGATCACGCCGCAGCCAGTCATGATCCACCAGATGGGGTGCGTGGCTCCGGTGAAGTCAGAGCCTTTCGCGTGCCTCGTGGTGACGATAGTTCCAGCAACGGCTACTCCCAAAGCCGCCCCTACTTGCCGACCAGTTGACGCGACCGCAGCAGCCACCCCAGCCTGCGATAAGGGCATGCCTGCAACGGCGCTGTCCGTAATTGCCGGGTTGACCATGCCCAAGCCGACACCGAACAGCGCGTAAGCTAACAGCAACAGTGTAAGTGGGGTGGTGACACTTAGGCGCGTAAGCAGAAGGGTGCTGAGCAGAAAGCCCGTACCCGCCATCAGTAGGGAAGGTCGTGTGCCATGGTTACCCACGAGCCGGCCCGAGAGAGGTGCACAAAGCATCATGGCAATGGCCAAGGGCAGCGTACAGAGGCCGGTAATAAAGGCAGAAAAGCCTCGTGCCTGCTGCAGGTAGAGTGCGTTCAAGAAAAGGAAGCCGGCAAAGCAAGCGAAGGCGCAGAGAGCAAGGAGCGTTGCACTGCTGAACGGCACGCTGCGGAAGAAGCGTAAGTCCACCAGCGGGTCTTTTCGTTGGGGCTCGTAGAAGCAGAAAATTACCCAGGCGGCTCCTGACGCGGCAAACAAACTGAGAATGAGCCAGGAAGACCACCCAGCACGCGGCCCCTCTATAACCGCATACGTCAGAGAGGCCAAACCAACGAACACCAGGATTTGGCCTACAGGATCAATTGCCCGCGCTCGCGGCGCTTTCGACTCAGGTACGAACATTGCTGCCAAGGCCACTGCGGCAAGGCCGATGGGCAGGTTGATCCAGAAGATAGAGCGCCAGCCTACCGTTTGTGTGAGGAAGCCGCCAACAAGCGGCCCTAATGCTAGTGAAACGCCTGCTACTGCTCCCCAGATGCCGACCGCCCGTGCTCGATCCTTTGGCGAGGGGAAAACATTCGCGATGATGGACAGGGCTACTGGATTGAGCATGGACGCGCCTAGTCCCTGGATGGCACGGAACATGACCAGGCTGGCTACCGTGTGCGCCAAACTGCACAGCACAGACCCGACGATAAATAGAACAAGTCCAATTTGAAAGACGCGCCGCCGGCCAACACGATCTGACATGGAGCCGGAGAGCATGAGCAGGCTGGCGACAACAAGCGTGTACGCGTCAACAATCCATTGGAGTCCTGCCAGGCTGGCGCGGAGATCAAATTGTATTGCAGGCAAGGCAACGTTGACGATGGTCACGTCCATGCCGACCAGCAACAGGCTCAAGCAGCAGATACCAAGGACCAGGTTTGATTGCACGGGGTTTGGGCGAACAGGGTTTGGTGGGACAGGCATTTCCTGCTTCCAGCATGAACCGTTCTGAATAGCGAACTCTGTTTGAGTGAGAAGAGCGCAGTCGGAATGATAGTATCTCTTCCGACACTATGAAGCTTTTGAGGGCCTTGCCAGTAACCTTCTCCGAAAGTGCAGCCACCTCCGTTCAATCATGGAGGACTGGTTGGAAAAAACCGGCGGGTCTGGCCATTGCACTGCTACTTGCAATTGCAAGCGGGTCGATGGCGCAGGTGGAGCGGGCAACCATTACGGGAACTGTGACGGATAGCTCTGGCGCGCCTATACCGGATGCCAAAGTGCAGGTGATTGACGAAGGCACTAACGCAACCTTTAACTTAGTAAGCGATGCTGCCGGCGCCTATGCTGCGCGGAATCTTACACCCGGAAGCTACACGGTAGAGGCAGAAAAAACGGGATTCACCAAACACGTGAATCGTGGGTTTGCCGTACAGGTGTCGCAGGTTGCGCGGCTGGATATTGCCTTAGGCGTGGGATCTGTGTCCGAGACAGTGGAGGTCACTGGCGAGGTTCCGATATTGCAAACAGAGTCGTCGTCGGTGGGCCAGGTTATCGGAGCACGCGCAGTTAGTCAGTTACCTCTCAATGGCCGCAATATAGCTCAACTTGCCATTCTCGCCCCGGGTGTGACGGGCCTAGGCTTTGCCCCTACTGGCACTGTTAACTCAGGAGCAAGAC
>CALMAV010000391.1 GCA_937859895.1 uncultured Bryobacterales bacterium
CCCCGGACCACCATCCGGCGCGCCGACCGTATGCGCCCCGGCGATCGTGGTATGACCGGGCTTCGGATTCACCATAACGCCTCCCAAAGCCGACCCCAGTACCGTGATCAACATGCCGAGGCGCAACGACCACCCAAACGACTTGTTCACAAAGGGTTGTCGCACTAGAGCCGCGAATATTCCTGCACTCGCTGCCCAGAGAATTGCGATGGCTATGCCCATCGTTGCGAATAAGCTCGCGTTAAGCGGCGTTGTGAGGTTGAAGTGACTTGTGGTTCCTCGCCACGCCTGCAAGTTGATGACCGCAATCTCGATAACCAAAGCGCCTGCGGTGAGATTGCCAGCCAGTTTCGTGAAGCGCGGCCAGACCTCAATCTTCGTCAGTAGCCAAGCCAGCGTTGCCGCATAAATCGCTGTTGAAATAGCGAATTTCGCCGGCTTCAACCACGCCGGCACTCCTGTGATGATCCGGTGGTCTGTTACCAGTCCTAGAAGATTGACGATGAATACGCCCGACATCAGCACAGCGCAGAAAGTCAGCCCTCGATGCGACTTCATAAAGGACGCTCCATGTTTACTATGTCAACACGGTACACTGGAAATGTTTACTTTGTCAACAACAAAATCAAAACAGCCAAAGACTAGCGGGAAAAAGGCTTACCATCATGGGCATCTTCGCCAATCTCTGATTGAGGTCGGCCTTCAAGTCATCGCCGAGAATGGAGTTCGCGCATTGACTCTTCGTGAGATCGGTAATCGGCTCGGCGTGTCGAGAATGGCGCCATATCGGCACTTCAAAGATAAGGGCGCGTTACTGTGCGCCATTACGGCAGCAGGCTTTACCAAGTTCGGCGAAGCTTTAGAGTCTGCGCGAATCAGTGCCGGTCCAAACTGGGAAGCACAAGCCGATGCTCTAGGAGTAGCCTATGTCCGGTTTGCGCGTGAGAACAAAGCCCACTTTGAAGTCATGTTTGGCGGAGGTGGGGAGCCGCAGTATCTAGATCGAGAAGGCGCCGCTATTGCGGAACGCTCCTTTAATGTACTGGAAACGCTGGTGCGCGAAGGCCAGCAGTCGGGGCACGTAATCGCCGGGAATCCAACTCTTCTGGCTCAAATGATCTGGGCCACTGTTCACGGCATCAGTACGCTTGGACTTGGCTCGACCCCGTGCGACGATGCAACGCAACAGGATTTCACGCTCTACTGTGCACGGTTGCTTCGGACGGGACTGAGCCCTAGAGAGTAGTTCGGCTAGAGTTGGCGGGGACGACGGGGCTCGAACCCGCGACCTTCGACGTGACAGGCCGACGCTCTAACCAACTGAGCTACGTCCCCGCGACGAATAAACGTCACCAGTAGATTAGCATGGCCGGAGATTAGCCGCTATCGGGACACCCAGCATCTTGTGCCTTTATGACTTCCTAAGCCGGCCGCTACTATCGTTGTCATTAGTAGAGGTACCCCTATTATGGCTGACCTGCTGTACATCTTAGTCGGGCTCGCGTTCTTCGCTGGCTGTTGGGCATTCACGAAAGGCTGCGACCAGCTCTAACGGTTACTTTCCAAGCATATGGAATTCATCGTCGGCGGAATTACAACGCTCCTGCTTTTTATCTATCTTGTCTACGCGCTTCTAAAGCCGGAAAAGTTCTAGAGATCTGATTCGCCTGTTATGACTCAAAACGGAATCTTACAAATCGTCGTTTTCTTTCTCATCATTCTTGCTGTTACAAAGCCAGTTGGTGTTTTCATGGCACGTCTGTTCGAGGGTCATCGGACGTTCCTGCATCCGATTCTTCGGCCGTTAGAAACGCTGACGTACAAACTGGCCGGAGTGAAAGAAGGGACCGAACAACGCTGGAGTCAATACGCGGCTTCGCTACTCGCTTTCAGCATTTTCTGTTTCTTGTTCACCTATGCATTGCAGCGATTACAGGGCTTGCTGCCCTTTAATCCGCAAGCCTTCGGTACGGCCCAAGTCTCCCCCGACCTTGCCTTCAATACTGCGGTGAGCTTCCTGTCCAACACTAATTGGCAGGCGTACTCAGGCGAATCAACACTCAGCTACCTGGTTCAGATGGCCGCATTGACGGTGCAAAACTTTGCTTCAGCAGCCGCCGGCATTGCGGTCGCTATTGCCATCTCCCGCGGCTTCGCGCGACAGCAGGTAAACGGGCTGGGAAACTTCTGGGTGGATCTCACACGTGCCACGTTGTATATCCTCTTGCCGGGCAGTATCGTTCTGGCTCTCATTTTCTGCTCGCAAGGTGTAGTTCAGAATCTGCATCCCTACACTGTCGCCAAAACTTTAGAAGGCGCCACTCAAGTCATTGCGCAAGGGCCCGTAGCATCTCAGGAAGCTATCAAAATGTTTGGTACCAACGGGGGTGGCTTCTTTAACGCCAACTCTTCCCATCCGTTTGAGAACCCGACGCCGCTGGTCAATTTTCTGCAAATCCTCTGCATCTTCGTTATTCCTGCTGGGCTTACCTACACATTCGGTGTCATGGTTGGCGACCGCCGCCAGGGTTGGGCCATCTTCTCCGCTTGCTCGGTCATGTTCTTAATTGGAGTCTTTGTCTGTTACTGGGCTGAAGCCAAAGGCAATCCTGCCATGGAGAAATCAGGAGTTCAAATGGCAGCCACAGCCACCCAGACTGGCGGAAACATGGAAGGCAAAGAAACAAGGTTCGGCATCGCTTCGACTGCTCTCTTTGCGACTGTCACAACCGATGCCAGTTGCGGCGCCGTGAATGGCATGCACGATAGTTTCACCCCGATCGGCGGCCTGGTTCCTATCTTTAACATGGAAACTGGCGAGGTCATCTTCGGAGGCGTCGGTGCCGGACTGTATGGCATTCTCTTATACGCCATTCTGGCTGTCTTCATTGCCGGCCTAATGGTAGGCAGAACACCGGAATACCTGGGGAAGAAGATTGAGGGCAAAGAAGTGAAGATGGCAATGCTGGCTTTGATCGCCACTGCCTTCGCCACGCTGGTCCTCTCTGCTGCCAGTGCAGTGACACAGTTCCCCGCTCCTACCAAGGACGCAAAGGGGCAGCCGGTCGCTCAAAGCTACTGGAATCCGCCAGGGTCCGCTACTGCCAACCTGAACAACCCCGGGCCGCACGGCTTCAGCGAAAACTTATACGCTTACACCAGCGCCACAGCCAATAACGGCAGCGCCTTTGCTGGCCTTAGCGCGAACACTCCCTGGTACAACTTGACGCTTGGTTTGGCCATGTTAATCGGCCGGTTCCTGTTTCTCATTCCGCTATTGGCCGCTGCGGGAAACCTGGCGCTTAAGAAAAA
>CALMAV010000392.1 GCA_937859895.1 uncultured Bryobacterales bacterium
CCTACGGCCAGCACCGGCGCGAAGCTTGGAGGAATCGAAATAAACATCCACAAGCTAATCTTATCCGTGCTCATCCTCGCTAATTCTGTCTTTGCGGCAGCACCGACTGCTATCTCGGATGCTGTCCAGAAAGATCTTGAGCAATTTAAAGTCGAGGATTGGACACAACGATCTGCCGGCTTTTTCGATGTAGCTCATCAAGGTTTAACGATTGAAGGCGATAGTGAATTTCCCCTAGCAGACGGGATCATGGCACTCCTTCGACATAACGTCGTACCGAGGCCTGAGCTATCCAAGGCATTAATTAATTTGCTGGGCCGCGAAACCAATCTTATGTACTCAGGAAAGGGTCCTTCTTTCAGAAGACTTTTCCGACTACTTTGCCGACCTGATATGGCAGTGTCTATGCTGCGGGATAGAACCGCCATGCCTACATTATTTCGATGCATCAACACGGGCGGAATGGCAATGGGAGCTTTGGCCGGCTTTGGGGATGATGCACTAACATCAGCGCTTCAGTTATTTCCCCGTGCAGATGAAGAGAAACGACGCAGTTTGTGTGATTCGATCGGTGACATGGCAGAGCCGAAGAATCTACAAAACCTCTCTTCCGAATCTCAAAATACCCTGTTAGCTGTTTTGATCAGAGGGACCAGTGATACTAAATACTTCTTGCGGGCTATCGCAGCCAATGCTCTCAGAAACTTCAACTCACCTGAAGCCGCTCAGCCCTTGCGCAAGCTACCCAGGAAGATGAGTATTCCGTTATGGTCGGGTAGACGATTCGTTACCCCGTAAGAGAAGCTGCCGCGCAAGCGCTAGATAAGCAACTTACGTCTCTTAGATAATAAGCGCACGAAGCTTCAGGACTAACGCACATCCGCATCGAAAACCCCTGTCTCCACCCGTCCGGCACGTTTCATCTGGACGAAAATTCGGTACTTGCCCGGAGAAGGAAATCCATACGGAAAGGTAACCTCATTCGGTACGGCACTTTCTCCCATATCCATGCCGGGCATACTCATCGCGCCGTTGCTAAGTCGTGTTGTCGCTAACTGGCTCTGCGCCATCATGTACGAGGCCATGGCCACTGACCCGTTCGGATGCACATGCGCAAAAGTAGTGCCATCTGTCTTAACGAACGCTGCGTGCCCAGGCATGCCCATATAGAGTTCCATACCGGATGCGGGTCGCCCGCTCTCATCCACCAACCGGAAGCGAAACGGCATCCCAACTTTGGCGTGCAGAGCTCCTTCGGGGCGCACCCACTGCATCACATATCGGTCAGGTAAGGTGAATCGCGTTGAAGAGGAAGTGTCAGACCAGGCGGCTGCTGTACCAGCGGCATCGTCACCCTCCAGCGGTCTTCCCGGTAAGCCGGCAGGCACTTGAACTTCTGCCACCATGGTCTCCGGAAAGCCATTGGCGTGAACCACGTCGCCATACAACCGGTAGCTGCCCGGCGGCATCTGCGGTAGCCGCAGTTGAAACTGCGCAGTTTCGATCAACTCCGGGTGAAGGTGATAGATAACATCCAGGCCCGGTTCACGGATTGCGTAGAGATGCATCAGGTGCTCGTGGTCCGGAATGAAATCGTCCATGGCACGCGTAAATAGAGCCGGACCATTCTGCCCCGCGTTGCGCTCGGGCCCGTTCATCCACTCGGGATTATTCAGCCGCAACTGTAGGATGCCAGCGGGCGAGAGCGTTGCGACCATCTGCAGCGGCCTGTAGACCTTGAGGCGATAACCAGCCTCAGCTGAAGACCACCACCAGCGTCCAACGCCAATCAGCCCGGCGACAATGGCGAATGCCATAGCCATTGCCCGTCGTGCCCTCCGCTTGGCCTCTGCATCAGGGACAGTTCCCGGCAGCAACTTGGCCTCGCGTACCGACGCACCCACCAGCAGAACCAACCCGGCTACCAGCAACAGCATCAGGAATCCAAGAGGCCAAGCCAGGCCCGCACTCATTGGCTTCGTCGTCAGGGCGACCGACGGCACAGGCACTGCCACAGTGCCGCCACCCCGGCTTCCTTTCACTTGCAGCCGTATCTGCCAGGAGCCTGTCGCCATCATCCACAGTGAGCCGGTAAAGAATTGGCGATCCTGGGCCGACACTTTCAGCAGATCGGGCACAGGCGCAAAGCGGGCTGCCAATTGATTTAAGGGAATCGGCACAGCCCAAATCTGGCGAACGTCAGGGTTTGAAGCTCGTACTTCCAACTCCGCCACGCCAGGAATCACGGCAGGTGGCCGCACAGTCACAAAGATCTTGTATGGGCCGGCTTGAGCATCCAGGTATACGTCAGGACTGCCCACATGCGCCCATGCCAGTGTCCTTAAAAGCAGGAGTAGAAGTGCTCGCTGAAGCATCAGCGCTGAACCTGCGACACCCATCTGCCGCGAGAAATTCCGAACCGCATGGTCAGAGTGGCTATTGCAATAGCCACGGCGATTCCCACCGCGAACTGAGCCGAAGTCTCCGTGATGTAGAACTGGTTGCGAGCCAAGTAGGATGTCGTGGGTATCCCATAGGCCAGATACAGAGTGCCGAAAAAGCTGTTGCGAGCAGCCGGCGACATTAGGAACGAGGCAAATGGATACTGCACCGCCAGAAGACTCAAGACGAAGACCAGAGCGCTTACGAACGCAGTTTTCCAATCGCTCCAGCAGCTGGTCCGGGCCCACAGCCAGTCAAGGAGCAGTCCCGGAACAATTAGCAGTAGCGGGAACTGCGGAGGTATAAAGTGAGTCACATGCTGGTACACCGGACCCAACTTGGGCTCGGCTGGAAAGAGCGGCAGTATCTGAATCAGGCCAATCAGAAACAACATGTAGAACGCGGTAACAAAAGTTGCCGCAAACCGAGATCCGGTTGCTCTGGAGGGGACACTCAGCGCGATTGGAACCAGCAACGAAACTGCAATGTATGCACGGGAGCTGTGCTGATGCGTACGGCTCACAAACTCCATCACCAGCACCATGGCGGCAACTAAGCTAATTCCTGCCACATACAGATACAGCCTGCGCGCAAGCTTCCGAAGCTTTCCATCGGCACGATTCATGGATCCGGCAATCAGCACGAGGGTCCCGACAAGAACCGCATAGACTCCGGTAAAGAGCACAATGTGCGGCGGACTCACGATTGTGACATCGAGCCCGTAAGCATCGTGCCACCAGTTATCAAACGGCGCTGACGTCAACATGGCAACGCCACCCCACGAAGCAATGAATGCTCCTAACGGCGCACGCAATCCCAGAATGTGGACTGATGAGGCTGCCAGTGGAGCATTACGCCCAAAGGTCGTGGACAGAATGATGTAGCCGAATGCAATGCCCGCCAAGACTCCGCACATATAGATGGCAATATGGGCCGGCGTGAGAAAACTATCGCGTCCTATCGACAGGTGCCAGGAGATATCCCAATGCGCTCCCACCACGGCAGAAGTGACAGCGGCTGCCGCGCACCAAACGTACCAGGGCAGACGGCTCGACTCACTTTCAACGGCGCCTCTCGTTTGTTCCGATGCGGTCTTGGGGCCGAGCGAAATGGTGGGTGAAACAAATCCTGCCATCTGTTTTGGCTATCTTTCTGTCAGGTGGCCCATCCGCCCGGCTCGGTAATCTTCCGTCGCTACAGTAAGCTCTTGTTGCGAATTCATCACAAATGGGCCACGGCTCACGACGGGTTCATTCAACGGCTGGCCGCTCATCAATAGAAGTGTACTGTCCTGGTTAGCCTTCAACTGCAGCATGGAGCCTTCCGGGGTCAGCAGAGCCATCACCGCTTCGCCGGTTACGTCGGTCTCTCCGTTTACCACCACACTGCCCTTCAGCAACACCAGCGCGGCATTCTGTCCCGAAGGCAGGCACATCTCGGTTTCGGTTCCGCCATTCAAGTGAAGATCGAACAAGCCAACCGGAGAAGAAGTTTTCGCTGGTCCATCCACACCGCTCAGGTCACCCGCAATCACACGAACATAGCCGGCCTGCCCCAGCGTGGTTACCGGAATCTGCTCCTTCAACAGCGTCTGGTACCGTGGCGCGCTCATCTTCAGAGCCCTTGGCAAGTTGATCCAAAGCTGAACCATCTCTAAAGTGCCACCCTGCCGGGCAAACTCAGTGTCGTACTTCTCTTCATGGACAACCCCTGAGGCTGCCGTCATCCACTGCACATCCCCAGGCCC
>CALMAV010000393.1:0-214 GCA_937859895.1 uncultured Bryobacterales bacterium
GCGAATGTCCACAGTGGAGTAGTCGCGCCACCTCTCGGGATAGCCGATCTTGTTAGTGACGCCTTTCAACTTCGCGAGAGCTTCGCGCTTAGTAGCGTCGCTCATCCACTGCAGAGAATCAATGTCGGCGGCCATCTCCTTCTCAATCATGGCTACCAGCTGCTGCGTCTTCTCCTTCGAAGCACTGCCGAATTCTTTCTCCACGTACTTACGG
>CALMAV010000393.1:224-5804 GCA_937859895.1 uncultured Bryobacterales bacterium
CAGACTTCGATCCGTTACATCAACGCAACGTTTCCAGCGCGGCCGCAACTGCTTTGCTCCGGTCAGGAAGCGAGTGTAGAAGTCGAAGTTTTCCTCCACAAACGGCTTGCTTAAAAGAGGCGCACTAGCCGATACGACGTGCCACGTCAGATAGCTTTGGAGGTCATCGAGGCTGGTGGAGCTAAGAGTTGTACCTAGTGCCTTGTAGAAGTCAGGCTGCGAAACGTTCATCGAAGTGAACGCGGGTACGTTGCGAGCGGCTAGGTAAGCTTTTAGGTCAACCGCTCCGGCCGGGGTCAGCGCTTCCCATTGCTCGACGGTCATCTTGTGGTGCGTGTTGTCCGGGTTCCGCATCATCACGCGTTCCATGGAGGCGGTGGCTAAAGCAGTCTCAATGGCCAGCACCGCTTTGGCCTTCTTCTCCGCATCCGGCTGCGGGACGCCGATCAACTGGAACATGCGCGCTATATGCTCCCCGTACTTCTCGCGTGTCTTTACATCCTTGTCGCCCAAGTAGTAACTTTTGTCCGGCAGGCCCAATCCGCCCTGTCCAGCATTAGCAATATTGACGGTTGATTTGTCAGGATCAGGACGAGCTGCGAAGGTAAAGAGCACGGGCACACCCTGGTTGTGCAGCACGGCCACTTCAGGAGCTAGCGATCCTTTGTCCTTCAGTGCAGCAATGCGATCGAGAGCCGGCTTAATTGGTTGGTAACCGGCCTTCTCCACTGCATCTTCATCCATGCAGCTGCTGTACATGCCACCGATTTTCTGATCAATGGCGGATCGATCCTCATGCTTGGCCGAGTCCTCCAGGATGTCGCGCAGGACAGCCTGATTGCGATCCTGCAGTTCGTTGAAGCGTCCCCAGCGCGGATACTCGGGCGGAATGGGATTCGACTTCACCCAATTGCCGCAAGCGTATTGAAAGAAATTCTGGCAGGGGTCCGCAGTTTTGTCGATTGCTTTCAGATCGACGCCGCTGGCCGAGGAAGCAGCTTGAGCAAAGGCAACGGCAGAGAAGCCGAGAGCTGCTACGGTCAGTCGAAATGAGGTTTTCATGGGAGAAGTAAAGATTGTAACCGGGCCTACCTTCGCCGATTTTGTGGGCGTGTGCGAAACAACCAGACAGTTGACCCGACGATTGCCATTGCGGCCACCAACCACCACGTGTAGCGGTGGATGTAGGACATTGCGTCGCGCCAATGGTCGCCGACAAAGAAGCCCAGGGTGAGGAAGGTAGCAACCCAGACTGCGGCACCCGTGTAAGCGAACAGGCTGAATCGCGGGTACGGCAATCGGACAATGCCTGCCGTCAGCGCGGTGAAGTGCCGCACACCTGGAATGAAGTAACCGAGCGGCAGCAGCCAATCGCCGACGCGCTCGAACCAGCGTTCAACCTGGCCCAGCCGATGGTGCGTTAAATGCAAGTAGCGACCATAACGGTCGACAACTGTTCGACCGAGAATCCGGCCCAGCAAATAGCTCAAGCTGATGCCGCTTACTGCCCCCGCCAGCCCTGCAAGGAACGTAGGCGCAGGATCTAGCTTGCCTTGTGAAATAAGAAAGCCGGCAAACACCAGCAGCGTTTCATCGGGAATGGGCAACCCAACAATACCCAGCATCAGTAATGCCGTTAACCCTGGATAACCGTACAGCGAGATCCAGTGAATTAGGGCATCCATCCGTCAGGAACTCGCAGCATAGCAGGCATCCATCTTGTTACGATTCCGGTATGTCGAAACCGTCCGGGCTCGTCTTTGAGGTGAAGTGTCCATGTTGCGATGCGGTACTGCAGATTGACAGCCAAACCCAGTTGGTTTTAAACCACAAAGAGGTGGAGAAAAAGCCCATGATCGAAGACCTGCGAGCGGCTGTTCAAGGCTTAAAAGGAGAAGAGCAGCGCCGCAACGACATCTTCGATAAGAGCTTTGCGTCCCACAAAAGTGGCGAACAAACACGTGAACGGAAGTTCGAAGAGCTGTTAAAGCAAGCCAAGCAGGACAACCCGGAAAATCGCCCCAAGCGGCCGTTTGACTTGGATTGAAGCAAGAACTCAAGTCGATGACATTAGGCAGTCACGACCACTAGAGTAGTGGTTCCGCTTTTTGGTTACATACACTTGCAAGCGTAAAATGACCTCCTGGGGTTATGCTTGCTTTCTCATGCAGCCATGAGGAGTACGAACTCAGTATTTTCCCAATTTGCGCATTTCCTCGGGATCGTGGAGAATAGGTTACGAAATCGAGAAACTATGGCCACATTTTTGGCAAGTCCAACCACCGTCGCTGGCTATGCTTTTGACCGCTCACCGGATTTGACCGCTCCAAAAGTGCGTGAGGAATTAAGTGGAAGTGCAATCAAGGGATTCTAAAGGATTGCGGAAGAATGGGGACTCACTGAGTCTCAAGCGCGGGGGTTGCTTGGCGGAATCGCATCATCGACGTTCCATACCTGGAGAAACAAACCGTACAGTCAGAAGCTGACACAAGACACTTTGTTGAGGATTTCGCTTGTGGTTGGGATCTATAAAGCGCTCCATATCTATTTCGGAGAAGAGTGGGCTGATCGCTGGGTTACGCTGGGCAACCGTGGATCGATGTTCGCTGGAAGTACCCCGATTGACTATATGATCCGTCAGGGACAACCAGGGATGGCTCAGGTACGTCGGCTGTTGGATTCTTGGCGTGGCGGCCGTTGAAAGAGCCTCAGAGTCGTTACTTTCAGGGTGAAAATTTCCATCGCTTAATCCCGTCCCGTCACAGCGGCGGTGAAACAGTGCTATTAGCCGTCGCCGAAGACTCAAAAGAGCTGGCAGACTTAGTACTGTTGGATGGCGCCACAAACAATCGTCTCCAGAGCGAACTGCAAGGCTTTATAGGAATTAGCACATTTGAGCTGCTATACGGTGTTCCGAATGCACACATCGTGAATGCTGCCTATACACACCCAAACGACTCAGGATCTCGATTTAACGACCACACACGGGGTGCTTGGTACGCTGCGGATTGTCAAGGGGCATCGATCGCTGAAGTTGCTTATCACAAGAGCAAGCGACTAAGCGAAATGGTTGTTCCCGAGCAAACGGGTCAGCGACCGCCGCACGATGTTTCAACGTACGACGATTGGCTCGCAGACTTCCAAGCGGTCTTTCATGTCCTAGACCCGCCTGAGGACTTCTCGCCCCTTCTCAAGCCCGAGCCTGTGCCCCAATGTTATGCAGCGTCGCAAGTGCTAGCCCGGCACCTTTTGAATGAAGGCTCAAATGGGCTGGTCTACCCGAGTGTTAGATATCAAGGTTCCAACTGCATCGTATGCTTTCGACCTGCTCTTGTTTATCACCCCCACAGGTTGGAACGGCTCGAACTAACGTTAACGGCGAATAAGACAGGTTACGATCACAATGTTCGCCCGGTGTCGTTGAACTTTAGCGATCGGCAGCCCAAATAACAGATTGCGCACCAAAGTTTAGGCCCGTTCTTAGGGCAATCAGTCATTTACTAGGGATGATCCAGCAGGTTCTGTGCCCAGGAAGGCAACAAATTCAACTTGGTAACGACAATACCGGACTTGAGTTCAACGAGCAGCTCCGGCGCCGCACCTGAGTTATCGTAGACCAGCGCGTGATCCACTATCCTGAGAACTTTCTGAAGATTTGACAGACTTCGAACATATCGGCGGCGTATGTCGTCTTCAGGAATGTCATGACCACCTCCGGCCACGCGTTCGCGGACGCGCTGGATATTACGCTCTGGGTTGTCCACACAGATGTAAAGTAACCTGACAAAAAGTTTCTGGTCGAGTGCAACTTGGATTGCAGAGAATGTCCAGTTTCCTGCTAGTGTCGTCTCGATCCCGAAGTCTTCACCATTGCGAACATACTCGTTTGTTCGACGAAGAACTTCCCGACCTGCCTCAATTGCCGCCTGACGTGGGTCTTTCGAGTTACGCCGTTTTGCAATTGCATCAGCATCTAGCAAATTAGGTTTGCCGCTGAACGTGGTTGCTCGGATGATACTGCTCTTTCCTGAACCGTTCGGTCCAGCGAACAAGGTCAGAACGGGCAAGTACTAGGCCGCTCTCTCGTCTAGTTCGCGTATCACCTTATAGTTATTTTCGCGCGAACCACCGGGGATGAAACAGATTTCAAACTTGCGACCGTCAGGCTGTTCCATGATGTCTAGATCTCGCTCCCGGTCGCGATAGAAGACAGGAATACCTGCTGCAAGAGTTTCCAATCTTGCACGTACGCCGGCAAGCGGAACCGCTTTTTTGAAATCATCCTCAAAGAAGTAGTCACTGTCCATAGCTTGATAGTAGTCTGCCCTCGGCCTTTACCGCTCATGTCCGCGGTCGTGGCCGTCGCGGTCGTGAAACTCCCGGCCGCGGTTAGGAATGTCGTGGCGTTCAACTCGCGGTCCCTCATAGCGCGGGCGGGCATAAGCCGCTGGCGGAACGTAGGCAGCGCGGTTAGACCATGTTCGAACCCACGGACGGCGATCAATCAAAATATTGTGTTCTCTCCAGCCAAAGCCTGCCCCGGACCAGCCGAATGGAGAGAAGCCGGCGCCAATCGTAATGGCCGGACCAAACCGAATTGCGCTGCCTGCGAAGAAGCCCGGACGTGGGCGGCGGTAAACAACCAGCGGGTTGTAGTACGGAACGTAGTAAGCGCCCGGGTTCACGGGTTGGATCACAACATAGCCCGGGCTGTAGGTAACGCTCTCGTACGGATTGCTTCGTAGATACCCATATTGATACGCCTGGTCCCGCAGACGCTGCACCACATCCATGACATCGTTGCGCTGCACCAGCACCGCGCTGCCTAACTGCTGTGTCCAGTTCGGATCACGTGCCATTTGATCGAGGATGGACGGAAATGGCAGCAGGGCAAGAACACTGGGATCGAAGGGCAACCGGTCCTCAGAGATTGCACGTGCCAGTTGATCGCTTTGCCAGCCCTGATGCTGAAGGGCCCAGGTGGCAGCATCCGGTATTTCGTTACCGTATGTAGAAGCAGTCAGAACCTGCGCCAGTAATCCGTCCGGGTACAAAGCAATGCGCGAGACAAGCGAATCCAACTGCTGCGGCGGCACCGGAACTGGTTGCGGGTAGTTGCTGGGCGGATACTGGCCCGTCGCCGGATATGGCTGCTGAGGATAGGAATTCGGAGGTGGATACTGCGCCTGCGGTGGATACTGGCCTCCCTGCGGCGGGTACTGTCCTTGTTGAGGGTACGGGCCCTGCTGCGGCGGCGGATACTGCTGTGTCGGAGGCGGATAACTTCCCTGATTCGCCGGGTACTGGGCCGAACCGGCTGTAGGATGAAGAGCAGCACATCCCACAAACAAGGCAATAGCTGGAACCAAACGTGATCGCATGGCAACTCCGTATCTGCATATGAGACGTTTGGAAGCTACCCTGCGATACGGCCTGCACCATTAAAGCTGATTCACCTTACCAGTCGCAGCGAAAGCCAAGCTGGATGATGCGGCCTTCCAAGGTAGTTGACTGCGGAGCAAAGCTCGGCGCCCGGGTTATCGCCCCGGCGGCGTTCACCTGAGCCGTGGTGTTGATGGT
>CALMAV010000394.1 GCA_937859895.1 uncultured Bryobacterales bacterium
CTCCGAGAACAAGGTATTGGAGAGAACCGATACGGTTTAGTTGACTCCTCGGGTGCTGCTCGTCTGCGTGCAGAAGGACTTGAGCCGAGTTCTACGTTCCATTCCGAGTACCCCTGGGAGCATTGGTATCTCGCGGGGAAATCGGATGTTCGCTCCAGCTACAGGTGCGAAGTCTTTGCGACGGAGTTTGAGATTCAGGGTCTGGAGCTAGATTGGATCGGCCTGTGTTGGGGTGGAGATCCCATCTGGGATGCGCTTAAAGGCTGGCAGCACCGTGCTCTGCGACATAGCCAGCAGAGTCAATGGATGCCGATTAAGAATCGCGAGAAGCAGATGTTTCGCAAGAATGCTTACCGTGTCCTGCTCACTAGGGCAAGGAAGGGTATGGTCATCTTCGTCCCAAAGGGAGACGCCCAGGATAAAACAATGTCGCCGGTTGAGTTCGATACGACGGCGCAGTTCTTAGAGAGAAGTGGTGCCACTCCGTTAAGTTTGCTGGAGCGCAGCAGCTAAGCTGCCGGTTGACTTCGAAAATATCAGAGTCATAGTCTTTGCGAACCCGGATGAAATTCTGTGATTGCCCGAGCAACCGATAAGGTGGCTGCGCTGTGCTCCTTGAGCAACTCTCCCGACCGGCTTCGTAGACGATGGAAATTGGGAGGTGATGGGAGGCTTCTTACTCGCAGACCGAATGCTGCCCAAAATCTGTCGAAGGGTTTGAAAGGGAGGGAAGAGGTTAAAATGCCTCTTCCCTCCCCTATTCCGTTGCCTGACTTGCTACTGCGCGAAGACGCCGAACAAGTCGATCAACAGCCCAGTCTGTTCTGGCGTATAGGTGTTGATGAAGCCGTCGGTAGTTGGAACAACCGCCAGATTCGAAGTGACCGCACCGTCATAAGCATTTAGGGTGGACTGCAAAGGCTGTGCTGCACCTCGGGCCCATGCGGTGAGATAGCTTACCGAGGAAACCGGGATAACTGTGGTGTTCAGGACAAAACTCTGCGCGGTAGCCGGAGCTGAGCATGGCCCGGAAACGTTCTCGCTGTTAACTCCCGAGATTGGCGAATTCGAACCGAAATGACGCGAATCAAAGGAGCGACAGGGTGTCAGGTTATAGAGAGCCAACCCGTTTGGTGCAGTGTTAGCAGGGGCGTAGTAGCCACTGACGTCGATAATCAGGTCCGAAGCAGCGGTTGCATATACAGAGATGCTTCCGTTAGAACCGGCTGGAACGATGGCAGCGTTGGCGGTAACGGTAGCCGTGTTTGAGTTCAGCGTGGAGACAACTGGCCGATTAGTGCCGGTGGGCCAGGTCGTCAGAAAGCTCAGCGGGGCTTGGGGCAGTGTAGTGAAATTCAGCGCGTACGCTTGAGCGTTGGCAGGAAGTCCACAGCTACCCGTAAGCAGAGCAAAATCACGGTTCTGATTGGCAGCCAAGGCAGGCGCCCCCAGTCCAGGAGGCTGGTTCGATTCGCGGGTGTCCACAAGCCGGCAAGGAGCGAGCGGGAAGTAAGCCAAAGAGTTAGGGGACGCCTCTGAAACGTAGTAGCCGTTGATGTCGAGGATCAGGTCCGTGTCGCCAGTGACAAAGACGCTGACTGACCGGTTTGCGTCCCCCGTGTTGGCCGGAACAATGGCTGCATTGGCTTTGATTCGCGCATCGTAAGAGTTCAGCGTTGAGACAACGGGCCGCGTAGCGGCAGTGGGATAGATAGTAAGGAAGCTGAGGGATGCGTGCGGCACCACCGTCACATTCAGAGAGTAAGCCTGCACGTCAGCACTCGACGGCACGGTACCCGGGCAGAAGTTGCTGTTGCGGATGGCAAAATCGCGACTGGTGTTTGCACTCATGAAAGGAGCGCCGAACGGTCCGGCCGCAAGGCGAGTATCTACAACACGGCAGGGCGTCACGGGAACGAAGTAAAGACCGGTACTGACTCTGCGAATCACCTCATTGCCCG
>CALMAV010000395.1 GCA_937859895.1 uncultured Bryobacterales bacterium
CATTGCACAGGACCACTCAAAGGTGGTTGAGGATTTGGTGCCTAAACTGCTCTCTCTAGCATCCGTGCAGCGCGTGCTTCAGAATCTACTTCGCGAGCGAGTTTCTATTCGTGACGGAGTCAGCATTCTCGAGGCGCTGGGCGAAGCCGCCGTCACAACGAAAAATCCGGTGTTACTCACAGAATTTGTCCGGCAGTGTTTGCGACGAACGGTGGTGAAACCTTACTTGAATCAAAAGGGTGAACTTCCCGCCTACATCATGGACAACACAACTGAGCAGGCGGTCGAATCGGCAGTGCAGCACAGTGAGTCGAATTCGATCTGTATACTTTCGCCGCAAATTGTCCGCGAAATCGTAGGGCGGCTCGAACGTAGGATTGATCGTCGTGAGGTGCCGGTGGTGGTCGTCACCAGTGTCGGAGCGCGCTACTTCTTTCGTCAGATGGTGGAATCTTCGCTCGGCAATCTCTTCTTTGTCTCGCACAACGAAGTCCCGGCCGGCATCAAGATTGTTTCTTTGGGGGTCATCTAACAAATGAGATTGAAATCATATTTTGCGGCTTCCGTTGCCGAAGCTATTGAGAAGGCCCGCGTCGAACTAGGACCGGAGGCCATGCTGCTCAACTCGCGAGAGATTGCTCCGGAACAGCGGCACCTCGGGGCTTTTGAAGTGGTCTTCGGCATCACGGGCGAGCCACTCATCCCGCGTCGGTCGGAGGTGATTACTCAACTGTTCACCCCGCCAGCAGTAGCGGTTCCGCATAAGGCCTTCCCAGTCTCGTTGGCTTCCGCATCGACGCCGGTCGTTGCTTCTCCAGCGCCAGTAGCTGCTCAAACTGCGTCGGTTGTCAACGCCATTCCGGCTTGGAAGCGAACGCTGGAAGAGTTGGTCTCCCGCCAGAGCGCGCCTGTTACGCTCGGCTCACTCTTACAAACCCCAAAGGCCACGATTGAATCTACAGCAACCCCCGCACCGTTACCGGAAGCTGAACTGGCCGAAGTTTTTAAACGCGAGACGCCCATGCGACCGCAAGCGAAAGCCGTTCCATTCACCCCGGTCGTCCCCATCAGATCCACCCCCGCAACTCCGGTTTCCCAACGATTGCAGACTGCCTCTTTACCAAGGGAAGAAGCGCCCCGCAAGTCCCAAGCCGAACTGACGGCGGATCTGGCCAACCTGCAGGAACAGATTGAGCGGGTGAAACATTCGCTTTCTACCTCTCAATTCGAGTCAACGCGCGCCCCGCAATCGCGTGAGTTGGCAGCATTACAACAGCAGTTGACTGGTTTTGGTTTTTCCCCTGGCTTTTGCGGGCAGATGCTTCAGGCAGTCGGCGAGCGCGCAACTGGCCTTGTACGCTCTCCGGTTTCCCTTGAGCAACTTCAGAAGGCTGTGATTGCGGAGTTGCATGGCAAGCTGGAGATCGAAGCTGAGATTGGAACTTCGGGCGCAGCTAGCAAAATAATGATGCTGGTGGGACCGCCCGGCGCCGGCAAGACAACCACATTGGTCAAGCTCGCCATCAAGTATGGTCTACAGCGACGCCTGCCTGTGCATCTGCTTTCGCTGGATACGGTCCGCATTGGCGGTTCGGAACAGCTGGCGACTTTTGCCCGCATCTTGAACGTAGGCTTCGACGCGCTTCACACGACGGCTGCTCTCGCCGAGGCCTTGGGCGATCGCCGGACAGATGAGATTGTCCTCATTGATTGTCCTGGCTACGGACCGGCGGACATGGATGACGCTGCCGCGACTGCTGCGTTTCTTCGGCGCCAACCCGACATTGACGTCCAGCTAGTACTGCCGGCTTTCATGAGCGCGTCCTCGCTGCAGGCAGCCACCGAACGCTTCGCTATCTTCGGCCCGTCGAAGCTCCTCTTCACTCACCTTGACGAGGTGGATTCGCTTGGGCCCATCCTGGAGCGCGCCATCAAGTCCGAGCTTCCAATCTCGTTTCTGACTGACGGACAGGCGATTCCGCAAGATCTGCAGGAGGCTGCCAAAGACCGCTTTACCCAGGGCATTCTGCACGGCGCAGCAGCCCTTGGAGCCGCTTAACTTTCGTCGCTCCTGTAAATATGTACGCTGAAGCCCTCGATATCCAGTCCGCGCAAGAGCGTGATGCTCTGATTGTTGAGCACCTTCCACAGGTCAACTGGATTGCTGCTCGCATCCATGAGAAGCTCCCGCCTAACGTGCAGCTTGATGACCTGGTGTCGGCCGGGATCGTGGGTTTGCTAGCGGCTGTCGATAACTTCGATCCGAGTCATAATGCTTCGCTTCGAACGTACGCCGAATATAAGATCCGTGGTGCGATTCTTGATAGCATCCGGGGCCTTGATGGCATTCCTTCTCACCGGCGTAAATACGTCAAGCACGTTCAGGAAGCTATCTCGAAGGCCGAGCAGCGCCTTCAACGTACGCCCACCGAAGAGGAAATTGCAGCCGAGCTGAAGATTTCGCTGGAAGAGTATCAGCGCTGGATGGTGGACCTTCGCGGCGTCTCTCTCGGTAGCCTGGACGTCCTGGAAAACAGCGAAGAGGTCGGCCTGCTCAAGTTCCTCGCAGATGATTCCGAGCAATCGCCCGAACATATTCTGCAGCAGTCACAACTGGAACGCGTTATCACTGCCGGTATCGAGAAGATGCCGGAAAACGAACGCATGGTACTGAGTCTCTACTACAAAGAAGAGCTCAATCTTCGCGAGATTGCATCGGTGATGGGCCTTCATATTACACGGATTTCACAGCTGCGGTCGCAGGGGATATTGCGTCTGCGCGGCTACATCGAGCATAAGTGGCCTAGTGCTCGCGGCATTTTCTAAAATTCTTCGAAAGGCACCCGATGAACCTCAATCAACTCCTGCCCTACATTGTTATTGCTATTCCTGTCCTGCTGCTATTTTCGTTCGCCGTCTGCACGGTTTTAATCGGCGGATTGAAGAGGCAGGTCCGGGATCTCGCCCGTGAGGTTGAAGATTCCCGCTCGGTCAACGAATCCATTTTGAAAGTGGTTGCTGTCCTCGATGAGTTCAGTCCGAAACTTATCGAAGCGCGCCTGACTGAAATTGAGAGCCGTAAACCCGTTGTGGTCCCCGAGCCTTCCTCGCCCGCTTTCATCGGCACCAGTCGGCGTGGGCAAGTGCTGCGTTTGGCTCGGAGCGGCGAAACGCCGGCTCACATTGCCGAGACTCTGGGGGTTTCGCAAGGCGAGGTCAATTTAACCCTGAAGCTGCAAGATTTGTTTTCTCCGGTCGTGCAATAAGAGGCTGTTCAGAAAAATCGGGTATGAGAAGAACATCCAAAATTTTCTCTAGTTGCTCTTGGATGGGCCGATAAGAGTTTTGTAGAGAGAATCCGAACAAAGAAAGAAGAAAAAGTATGCGTATTGAAAATCAGTCGGCTAAAAACGTTGGAGAGAATGTCCGTTCCTCTGCAACCCGGGCTTCCGGATCGGAAGCCACGGCTGGAAACGCAACCCTTTCGCATTCCGCTAACGATC
>CALMAV010000396.1:0-5741 GCA_937859895.1 uncultured Bryobacterales bacterium
GAGTTATTCCAACTCCGATCCCCATGCCGCGCAAGAAGAATCCGCTGGAGTCGCCAGATATTGTGACGCGTTCATTTACGGCGAAGATGCTGCCGCCTGGCGATAAGGCAGACGGGTTCTTTTACTTCGAAGCCAAGCCGGAGGCGGGCGACAAGCTCTACGTAAATGGTATTCGACAGGCACGCTCGGGTAAGGAACTGCTGTACTTCGAGTTTCCTTTGGAGCAGTAGCTGGGGAGCCATCTCGGATGAACATTGACGCCGATTGCGCGACCCTAGACGCGATCCGTAAGGCCCAATGTGATGAGAAGGCGCGGTACGTCTATTCCGAAGAGGCAGAGCGCGCTCTGGCACTGTTGGTGTCCCGATACCCGGACTCAACTATGCATGCCTACTACTGCGTCTTCTGCAACAACTACCACGTAGGCCGAATCCCAACGCTGAAAACGCAAGCTAGTATTCGACGCAATCTAACCTTGGAGAAGCTTTTGCTTTATGACTTCACGGTGGTAGAAAGGAAGCCCAAGTCCAGCCGGAAGCAGGCGACAAGCTCTACGTAAACCTGCCCTTTGCCTACGGGGAGGTCAGTTCCAGTAGTTGCCGTCGAGGTTGCGGCATTGAACGGCCTCGGCCAGATGTTTAGTTGAGACAACGTTGGATTCGTCGAGGTCGGCGATGGTGCGGGCTACGCGTAGAACGCGGTCGTGAGCTCGAGCAGATAAGTTCATGCGGCGTACTGCCATCTCCAGGGTGCGCTCTCCGGTTTCATCGAGTGCGCAGAGGGTGCGCAGTTGGGAAGCGGGAATTTGGGCGTTGTAGAACCCGCGCTGCCGCTGGGTCTCGCGTGCGGTCTCGACGCGGGCGCGGATCTCAGAGGAGGGCACGCCGTCCGTTTTGCTGCGGAGCTCTTTGTAGGGAACGGCAGGAACTTCGATGTGCATATCGATGCGGTCGAGAAGCGGGCCGCTTACCTTAGCGAGGTAGCGTGCAATGATTCCAGGGGTGCATCGGCATTCACGAGTGCTGTCTCCATAGAATCCACAAGGGCAGGGGTTCATTGCGGCAACAAGCATGATGCGGGCCGGAAAGGTGAGGGTGCCGTTGCTGCGGGCGAGCGTGACAGCGCCTTCTTCGAGCGGCTGGCGGAGTTGCTCGAGAACGCCGCGGGGGAACTCGGGAAGCTCGTCTAAGAACAGAACGCCTTGGTGGGCGAGGCTGACTTCGCCAGGACGTGGGCTGCCGCTGCCGCCGCCAATCAGACCGGCATCGGAGATGGTGTGGTGCGGCGACCTAAATGGGCGGTTGCGAAGGACGCCGATGCCGGGCGGGAGGACCCCTGCGACGCCGTGAATTTGTGTGGCTTCCAAGGCTTCGCGAAAGGTCAGTTTGGGCAAGATGCCGGCGAAGCGTTTGGCCAGCATCGTTTTACCTGAGCCAGGCGGGCCGATCATCAGGATATTGTGATTGCCGGCGGCGGCGACCTCGAGTGCGCGCTTGGCCATGAGCTGACCTCGCACATCACTGAAGTCAGGTAACTCAGCGGTGCCGGCAGTTTGCTCGGGTAACACGGCTGACGTGGGACTGAAGGCGGAAGGCTCGTTCAGGAATTGGACAACCTCGGCGAGATGGCGCAAGCCAAAGACCTGGCTGCTTCGGAGGCATTCTCAAAGGGAACGAGCAGATTCTGTATGCCGCGGCGCGCGGCAGCTACGGCGATCGACAGCGCTCCGCGGACAGGCCGCAAGCTACCGTCAAGCGAAAGCTCGCCGACCATCATGAAGTCGTCTGCATTGCGAACAGCACCCATAGCGCCAAGGATGGCGGTTGCCATGGGCAGATCGAAGCCGGCACCTTCCTTACGAACGTTCGCCGGCGCAAGATTAATGGTTACCGACTTACTCGGGTAGCCAAAGCCGGAGTTCAGCAGCGCAGACTTAATCCGGTCGCGGCTTTCTTTCACTGCCGCATCGGGCATTCCGACCGTCACGAAATCACGAGCGGTTCCAGATGGATACATGTCGACCTCAACGTCGACGATATGGGCGTCAATGCCTTGAATAGCCGCACTTAGCGTACGGAACAGTGCCACGCAGAGCTAGTGAATAACCGGGGGCGTGAATCTCATGGAGATTGGAATCTACGTTGAGCGGCGACGGCTCAGGTGGCCGCCTCCGACCAGACCGAGGTCAAAGATGATGGCAATGAAGAGAAAGACCAGGCTGGTGGTGCCGTAGATCGCAGCGTGAGTGTAACGCAGATAGGTGTAAACCAGAAAAGTAAGCGGCAGGAAGAGGAAGCCCAGGATGGGAAGAATCAGGTCGCGATAAACACCGGTAAAGAAGTTGGTGAAGAACCATAGCAGAAGAATGGCGATCCGCGGAAAGGCGAGAGCAAGCAGGCCGAATAAACAGGGCAATGTGACATTTCTCCTTGTGAGGCTACTGCCAATATTGCCACTGCGCGGTGGCAATGACGTATGCGCTAAGCATGGCATTCGTGACCGCGTGCATCAGAATGCAGTCGACGACTGACTTGGTGCGGATCATCCAGCCGTTATAGATAATGCCGGTGATAAGTCCGACATCCCAATACGGGCCGTGCTCGGAGGCAAAGAGGATTGCGACAACCCAGAACGACAGAGGCGCGTAGGTGCCGAGCGCGACTTTCCCAAAATCGGGGTTGATGAGCCAGCGCATGAGCCAAGCCCGCCAGAAGAGCTCCTCGACAATTGGCACAATCAGCACGGCACGGGCTGTGCGCCAGGCCAAAACCCAAGTGCTTTTTAGTTCAGCAGGTTGGATGGACGAATGAAGATGCCCGATGACTGAATTCGAGAAAAGCGGCCCGAGCCGATATCCGGGAATGAGTACATCGGGCGCAATCCAGAGAAAGAAAACAAGAAGTCCGACTGCGATGCTCGCCACCGGATAACGAGGCAAGACAGGCAGATTGCGTGGCCAGCAGACCCAGCAAACAATCGCCAGGACGATTGCCCACAATGGAGCCTCCCAGTAAGCAGAAAACTGCTTCGGGGAGGCTGCCAGGAACAGCAGAAAGAGAGCGAAGGGAGCTATGTACTCAACGGCAGGATAGCGGGTCCTCCAGGACGCGGGCGCGATAGCCGACTCCAATCGTTATCCGATCTGGCTCACAAACGAGCGGATCTTCTCCGTCTGATCGGGCTGAGAAGAGTTCTGAAGCGCTTTCTGAGCTTCATCACGCGCGGCTTGCTTATCGCCTCCCTTCAACAGTGCCATGGCAAGGTGAAGGTGGTAAGTCGGATTTTTGGGATTCTCCTGCACTACCTGACGGAACAGGTCCAGAGCCTGGGAGTTTAGATTTTTCTGCAGGTATACGTAACCGAGCGTGTCAGAGATATCGGTGCTTTTGGGAAAGCGCTTTTTCGCTCGTTCGGCGAAGGTTAGAGCCTGATCGAGGTTGGTGCCTTTTTCGGCATCCATGAAGGCGACATTGTTCAGAGCGAGAGGGTTGTCCGGGTCATAGCCCAGGATGCGATTGTAAGTATCGGCAGCCTCGGTCTTCTTGCCCAAGGCTTCCTGAAGCATACCCTGATTTAACAGGACGTTGACGTTCCGTGGATCGGCTTTAGCAGCCTGATTGAACGAGTTCAAGGCTTCGTCAAGCTGGCCGACCTGACGCTGTAGAGCGCCAAGCCGAACCCATGTCTCGGCAGATTTGTCGTTCGTCTTCAGCAACTCTTTGTAGTCATCGATGGCACTTTGGAAGTAACGGTTAGCGGTAGGGGGATCGGAGCGAAAAGCATTGGCACCAGCTGTGGCTTCGAAGCTAGCCAACTGCTGGCGGTAGCCGACATTATCGGGATTTTTCTGAACCAAGTCGCGCATACCCGCGACGGCATCCGCGCTCTTACCACTGGCAAGCTTCACCAACTGCAAGCCGACGAGAGCACGTGGGTCAGGTGGATTCGTCGCCGCCACCTTTTGGAATTCGGTGTTAGCCTTCTCCAGCTGTTTCCCGTTGACATAGACCTGAGCTAGCAGCAAGTGAGCCTCGTTCATGGCGGGGTACTCCTGAACCAGAGTTTCCAAATCGGCCTGAGCCTTATCGATCTGATTGGTGCCAATAAGAGCACGATCACGAAGGAACCGGGCTTCGGGATTTCTGGGGTCGGAGGACAGGATGTTTTCTGCCTGATCAAGCGCCTTGGCATGGTCGCCCTGATCCTCGTAGATACGCCCGGCTAACGCACGCGCGCCAAGGATGACAAGGGGCCGAACGGGTTTAGCCTTCGCTTCATCACTCAGTGCTTCGAGCGCTTCGCCCAGAGCTTTGTCAGGCTGGCGGGCGCTGAAGTAAGCGCGAGCTAACTGGAAGTGTAGAGCGCCATCGGACGGGTTGTTAGCCGACAGAGTCTTTAACTGATCAACTGATTTTGCCCCATCACTGCCGTTGCTCTTTTGAAGCAGCAAGGCCGCATACATTTCGCTGGCCGAAGCATTTTTGGGATTGTCGGTAGAAAGCGTTTTGGCGAGCTTCAAGGCCTCATCATTACGGCCGGTCAGCTGGTAAGCGTTCACGATTCGCTGGCGGTACTGGAGCGCGTTCTTAGAATCATCTTTAACCCCGGCTTCATATTGGGCGAGCGCAAGATCGTACTTCTTAGCTTTCATGTAGTAGTCGCCCAGCATCTCGTGGCCGGCCTCGAAAGCTTTTTTGTTATTGAGAACAGACTTCATGACAGCCTCGCCCTCTTCGTAGCGATTGGCCGCAAGGAGATAGCCCGCAAGATTTTGAATCGCAACGGGATTCGAACTATCATTAGCAACGCGCTCACGAAGGATCGCCTCGGCCTTGGCTTTATCACCGGTACGGGAATAGAGAACAAAGAGAAAGTCGTAGCCAGGCCCCCAGCTCTTATCGTGGTTGAGCATGTCACGAATGAGAGCTTCTGCTTCGGGAGAGCGCTGCGCCCCGGCCAGAGCTTCGGCATACCAGCCAATCAGGTCGCGCGAATGAGGCTTAATGCTATTCGCACGGGCAAAGCTGGCGAGCGCCTTCTCGCGATCGTTATTCGCCAGGTAGAGAAGCCCCTGAATTCTGATGCCATCGAAAGAATTGGGATTATTTTGAAGGATCTTATCGTCAAGATCCTGAGCGTCAGTCAGGAAATTCTTGAACTTCTTGGGATTCGTTGCATAAGCACCGATGTAAATCTCAGCTAGTTTGCTGGCAGCATCGACGTTATCCGGCTTCAGATCGACCGCTCGGCGAAGATACTTAGTTGACTCAGGAAGATTGCCGTCATCCAGCAGATTGAGCCCCTGCCGGTAGTAGGCTTCCGCATTGGTCTTGTCTTTAGCGATTGCTTTCTGATAGAGGATAGATGCTTCCTTGAATTTCTTCTTATCGTGATACCGGTTACCGGTGGCGATCAGCTTTTCAGGGCTTTGGCTGCAGGCGGAAGAAAACAGGAGGGCGAAACAAGCTACGGCGGCGAGAGTGTACTTCATAGAGATACGGGGGCTCACTTGGATTGTAGGAAATATGCGCATGCTTTTAAAGGACTTCATCGAAAATTGACGGCCACAAGAGCTACTGGCGATGCGGCACTCCTCCTTCGCTGTTCCAAGCTAGTGTGCCAAGAATGGCCGCAGCCCGTTGACAAGGAGTGAATACACCTTCGGCCTTTTCTCATAAGGACCGGAAGCAATCTCCTTTATAATCACGTTTATAAAGCACTCCTGACATGCGAAGACTCCT
>CALMAV010000396.1:5751-15353 GCA_937859895.1 uncultured Bryobacterales bacterium
CTTTGGCTGTAGCGATCGTCAGTTTGACGTCTCCTGGCCTTCCTCAAACGTATCGTCATAAGCCGCCGGTTGCATCACAGAAAACTCCGAAAGCCCAAGAGCCGGAACTGGCAGCCGTACCATTGCCAGAAGTGCCTGGGGTCTACGCGGTACTTTACACGAGCATGGGAAACATTGTTTGCCGGCTATTCGACAAGCAGGACCCTAGTACGGTGAGTAACTTCCGGGGTTTGGCGACGGGCACCAAACCGTGGAAAGACCCGACGACAGGCAAAGTGAAGCATACGCCACTCTACACGGGAACGACGTTTCATCGGGTGATTCCGGATTTTATGATCCAGGGAGGCGATCCGACGGGGACGGGCATGGGTGAGCCGGGATTTAAGTTTGACAATGAGATTGACGGAGTACACAAGTTCGACAAGCCTGGTGTGCTGGCGATGGCGAACTCGGGGCCAAATACCAATGGGTGTCAGTTCTTCATTACGGTTGCCGCGGCCGAACACCTGGACGGGAACTATAACATCTTCGGCGAGGTGGTTTCCGGGCAGGAGGTTGCAGATGCCATTTCGAAGGTGCCGCGAAACTCAGATGACAAGCCGGATACACCGGTGAAAATCATCGCGATCAAGATTCGAACCGTTGCTGCGACCGGGGAGAGCAAGACCGGTTCAGTCCAGTAAAGGCAACGGAAACCCTGATTCTGCGCTAAAAGCAAATTCGAAGCCAATTATTTCAGGCGGCTTTCGGGTCAGGCTGCTTTTGCCTGCTTGCTTCGAGCGGTAAGTTTTTATCAAGCGCGACCGATGAGGGAGCCGATGAAAATTCGAAGCCAATGGGTTTAGCGTCGGCTGTTGCGGTTCGAAGCGGAGCGGCATGGACGGAGGTTGCCGGCGCGTTTGCCTCCCGTTCTTCGGCCTGTTCCAAGCGGGTTTTCTGTAAGGCTAGATAGCGTTCCTCGTCTTTGGCAAAGTAACGGCGCAGGCGGGTCTCCTGCAAACTGAGGTCTTTGAGTTGCCGCGAGTAGGCCTGCAGGATGTGGTTGTCAATCAGCAGGTCACGGACGTTTGGATCCTGATCGGCGAAGAGGTTTGCGAACTGCAAGTGGCCGGCCGCATAGATGCCCATTTCGATGCGAGCCAGACGATTGAGGCGCCACTCGGTCATCGCTAAGCGCCCGACGAGCTCGCATTCTGTTTGGGTGACGGGCTGGTAATCGGTGAAGAAGCGGGTAACGTGGAGTTGGTAGAGCGGTGCTTCTTCCGCCGTGAGAAGGACGGTGTGACCGTCAGCGCCTGCTATGACGCGAAGCGGCGATTCTGGGGGTTGTGGGCGGATTGTTTTCCGACATTGGGAGCCTCCGTTGATGGGTTCAGGCTACGATGAGCGGGCGGAGGAATTGGAGGGGTTTGGATTGCGGAAAGGCTGTAAGAATGTGTCGGGCGAGGAGTTATAGATTTGGGCTAAAATGCGGCAAGTTGTGAATGGGTTTGGTTAGGTGGTTACTGGCACCCTTTGCCCATCGCCTAGCCTGCTGCCTCACTCCCTTGCTATCACCGTATCGTAGAGCCCGTAATGCGTGAGCTCCGGATGGCTCTCGATGCCCGTATACCGCAACGAGCCATCTTCGTAGCGGCGGAACGCAAACACCGCTTGGTTCATCTGGTAGTGCCAGCCATCAAAATCGATATGAGATTCGAGATCGGTCTGCCATGCGTCTTCCACGGCTGGTTTAAAGGTCAGCACCAGCAATCGCTTTGCACCAAGCTTCTTGGCTAGCTGGTAGGCAGTGAACGTCTTGCCGAAACGCATCTTCGCATTCCAGAGATACCTAGGGACTGCATACGTATCCTCCTTCCAAATCGAATGGAAGTAGGCATAGGTCCTGTTTACCGCCTCGGCCTGTTCGGCACGCATCTTGAACTCTTCATCATGGGTGCCGGTGAACAGCTGCCGCGTGCGCAGTTCCGAGAGCACAGTCTTCACGTCCTTTACTGTGCAGCGCATCCATTCCCGTGTGGGGTTCTCGAAGCCTTTACGAATGAGCGCATCGCGCACGTCTTGATCGCGAAAGATTGCGCCATCATCTCGCTCGGCGGATTCCTCCAGCTCTATCCGATAGTTCTCGATGGCGGCGGTCCCGACCTGTTCATTAACCCGCTGCTTCACATCGCGCGATGTCTGGCCGACCTTAAGGAGACCTTTGTGCGCCTCGTCGTCAATCGAATAGGCGTAGATGCGCGGCCGAGCCGCTGGTCTCGGTCCAAGGATTTCGTCAATAGTGGGTTTACTCATCGTCACCGTCGTCCAGGTTCATCGGGCGTACGACCTTTTCGACGAATGCGATCTCAGTGCCAGATAGCCCATATTTCGCGTATAGATCCTCGTCCGTCCACCGCCTTGTCCAGTCCTGAGTCGGCACGAACGTATAAACCTTGCGCGTCGTGTCCGCGGATGGTTTATGCAGAAGAATCAAGAAGCGCGTGAAGCGGCAGGAAAGATAGGACAAAACGCTTTCAGACTGGCTTTTCGAATCCAACGGACCAATACATAGGTACGTCTCTGAACAGATTGTGGCGGGCCCTCCAATGAATGGTGTGCTGATGATCTTGTGCGGGTAGGTGTCTCTGTTGCCAGTCCCAGGTGCAGCGCGCCCTGTGTAAACCTTCCATTTATCGATTAGGTGGATGCCAGTTATAACAGCACTCCTCGAAACATAGCCCGTTCCGCCGTTTCGGTATATCAGCAGATCGCCGGCTAATTTGATAACGTTCCCCTTGAAGAATGTGCGAAACCCGAAAGGCTTCGCGGAACTGACTAGTCGGTCGAAACGCCTGTTTTCCGATAGCGACAGCGAGTCAGCCTGTCCTGTTTCGAAAGCAGCAACTTTTTTAAGAATCGACAGCCCTTCATTGAAGCGAATGAATACATCCGCGCCGTTTTCAACAAGCTTGCGACTAGCCACGGAGACAGGCCAGTCCTTGAAATGGGTGGCGACGCGGCATGGCCCAGGCTTGTCCCGGTCCCAAAGGAAGTAGCAAATGCCGCTCTTGAGGCCCACTCCCGGAAAGACATCCGCAGCACTGAGATAGTCGTCGATTGAGCGCAAGCGATCGTCAGCTAGCATCGATTCTCTGAAGTCGTCCAATCCCTTACCACCTGCGAACCAGCGCGCAGGAATGACCATTGTTAGCAGGCGTGGGTTAAGCTTCCGCGCCTGCTCGACGAACTTGTCGTAAATCGGTGCTGCGCTAGTGCCGTAGCCGCCATCGTCCAGCTGATAAGGCGGATTGCCAATAATCACGTCAAACTGCATGTTGTCTCCAAATATCTTTCCTATTTGAGCCTTATCATCGTCGGTGTGAATGAACGCATAGGCGTGAGTCTCAAGCCCTTCACCACGATCTAATGTCCTGCGGCTTGCACCGCAGAACTTACACCTGCCTTCCGCCCACGTGTGCTCAACCCGTTCGAACCAGATGTTACCCGCATTGCTGGTAAAACCTTCGGTAATGGAATGGTGGCCGTTGGCCTGCTTCGAGCAATACAAGCTGCGCCGAGCGAGCAGACTGGTGAGATACGTGATGCCGATGCCGAAAACCTGTTTGGTCAGGATGTGATCGACGCGCTCCTGAAGATCGGGAATCTCAGTTGCAAGTCCATTCATGAGGCGGCTTGCGATCTCGCGCAGAAACACACCTGACTTGGTGAATGGGTCAAGGACTTTAACCTTGCTATCCGCCCAGAGGTCAGCGCCGCCATTGTTTTCCGCCCAAGCCTGGGCAAGCGTATCGAGCATCCGATTGGCAAATTCAGGCGGTGTAAATACTTCGTCGTTGGAAAGATTCGCAATGCAGGTTAGGACATCCGGGTTACCTCCCCGAAACCTAAAGCTCGTCAGCTCGTTCATAGAGTCTTCACCAAAGCATTGCTAAGAGACAAAGAAGCAAGCTCACGCACAGTCACTGGCGTGTATGCCTGGATAGGCTTGAATATTTCATGCTGGCCAAGGTGGGCAAAGAGTGAACTTTCCTGGCTGAAAGAAGACATTTGCGTAAGAACATCAAGGCGGAAGTCGCGACGCTGGAACTTACCTTTGCCAAGATAGCCCCACTCGGCGAAGGTAAGGGCATGTCCGTCATGCCTGCGCATCGTTAGCGCGTCACCGTGCACAATGTTCTGAGACAGCACATAGAAAGCCGCCAAATAGAGCTCATCCGTCTGTTCCAGATGTAGATACTCCGCAAAAACCTCAAGCATGTTCGCGCGGCACTCGGCGATATTGTCGGGCAAGAGTTCGATCGCGTAGGTGCACATCACCGCCAAGAGGGCGTACTGTCGCCGCTCAAATTCCGACCTGCCAAACTTAGCCTCTACGGCGGCCAGTTTGCGCTGCAAGACTGGGACAAGGAAATTTCCGCTTCCACAAGCAGGCTCCAGGAACCGAGAGTCAATGCGCTCGGTCTCGCCCTTAACTAAGTCTGGCACTGCTCGAAAATAGCCGCGAGAATCACGCAGCGGCGCTAGAACAGCTACGCGCCATGCGAGTCGTGCCGCGCGCGCGAGCCTACAGCTACTGGCTCGCAATGGCCTCCGCGCTTCTGGAAACCGATCAGAGGCCCGCGGCCAAAGCTGCCGCAGAGAAGGCAATCGCATTTGCGACGACGCCCGATGAACGGCACCTCGCAGCCTTATTGGAGCTCGACACACGAACCGACGTCACGGTCCAATTTGCGCGCGATAGCCAAGGCACGCTGCAGATGGTCACGAGCCGTAAGCCGCATGGGGCGACGGGCTGGAATCCATTCATTGAGGTCGGTGACCAGATTCGAACGGTAACGGGACGGATACGGAAGGTGGAATGCAACGCGGGCGCGATTAAGGGATTCGAAATTGGCGACATCTCACCGGGCGTTCGAGTCTTGCTGCCGGATCCATCCCACGTGCTGATGGAAGGCGGCAAGCCGGAATTCTATTGCGAGGCGGAAGACGGCAGGAAAGTGACAATCCAATACGCGGCAAAAGCGGACGGAGAGGGATGGGAGGGAATCTTGCGCGGCATGCACTTCGAATCCGCGGTGGGTCAGTAGGACGCTGGATTTTGGCTCTCTTCAATTGTTGAGAACCGAGCAAACGAAAATTTATTGTGTCCGCAAAGCGTTGTTGGGCGAGATAGATATGGCGCGGATGATGACCGGCAGAACAGCGATTGTGCTGACCAGGATAAGTAAAGCGGGAACCGCTAGCAGAGTAGTAAGGTTATTGGTCCGCCATCCCTGTTCGTAGTAGGCAAGGGTTTTGCTAAAAGTGACTGTGGCCAGAATGCCCACAATGATTCCCATTCCTGTTACAGCAGCCATCCATTTCAGAATTATGCTTGCTATTTGGCCAGACTGGGCGCCCAATGCTCTGCGAATGGCGAACTCTTTATATCGTTGGGCGACACCGAACGATACAACGCTATAGAGCCCAAAGCTGGCAAGTGCAATGGCGACGAAAGCGAAGATTGAGAAGAGCGTTGCGCCCGATTGGGCATGCGAGAGCGGGCTGAGGGCCAAGATGTGGTCGAGCGTATCGAACTCGGCGACTGGCTGGTCGGCATCCACAAGCCGATGGAGCCGTTTCTGAAAAGTCCTCTCTAGAAGTTTCGGGCTGCCGTGCGTGCGGACCAGAAACGTTATGCCTCGAAACAGCAAATGCGTGTATGGCAGGTAAATAGCTGGTGCCGAGGACTGCTGCAAGTTCTCGTTTTCCACCGTAGCGGCTACGCCAATCACCTGAAAGAAGATTGTTTGCTTTGGTGGCAGAGCATCCTCTCGTGGAGTAAAGGGGTCAAGTTGTAATTGGGTGCCTACTGGTGTTTTCCCCTTAGCCAGCAAGGTCCGCGCAAGCTTTTCGTTGATGACGGCAACTTGGGCGCCCTGCTCCATCTCGGTAGGAGTGAATGACCGACCAGCAATGAGAGGCGTTTGCAGTGTTTTGAAGTACTCAGCACCGACCAGACCGAGACGGGCTTCGGTCGTGTTTGTTTCGAGGACGCCTGGAACTTTAAATCGCCATCCGAATTCGATAGAAGGAGGAACGGCGTTGAATGTCTGCGACACTGATTGAACGCCTGGCACTTGTGCTAACGCTTGCTCAAGGCGCTCGTAGTAGGCACGCCGCTCGTTCCACGATAGCTTTGGATTACGAGACAAATTAACGGACAGTACCGCAACATGATGCGGGTTGTAGCCAAGGGCAGAGTGATAGAGATTTAATAACGTTCGAATGGAAACCAAACAGCCAATCAGAAGAGTGGCACTCAAAGCAATTTCTGCAGTGACAAGAATGGTTTGAGTACTGATTCCGAACCTGTTCCCGGACGTTGTTCGATTCCCACTCTTGACGGTGGCGTGAACATTATTGCGAGACGATCTAAGGGCGGGAGCGAGCCCTGCAGATAGTCCTGTAACTAAGGAGACGAGGATCGCAAAGCCGAGAACAGGCCAGTTTAATCCAACGGCCGCTTCGTGAGGAACCGCCGTCTCAGGCAACGCTGCGAGCAATGCCGGTAGTCCGCGCCAGGCAAATAGCACACTCAATGCGCAACCAGCAAAGGCAAGCAAGAGTGTCTCTGTTAGGAGTTGGCGAATGATGCGTCCTCTAGTTGCGCCTAACGCAAACCGCATGCCGATCTCTTCCATACGTGCTTCGCTGCGCGCTAACAGCAAGACCGAGACGTTGCCGCATGCAATAAACAGGAGCATGGAGACGGCAGCCATTAGGATCAGTAACTGCCCCGGTAATTTGCCTAGCACCCAGTCTTGGAACGGCTCTGCATGCATGTAGAGTGGGTCTCTTGAATGGTGTTCCGGGTCAGCTTTAGCTATGCGCTCGGTTACTGCCTGCAGCTCGGCATTGGCCGACCCTAGTGCGGCGCCTTCGCGCAGTTTGAAATATACCGAGACAGTTTCATCTTTGTTCGGTCTCATAGGCTCCGGTGTAAAGACATCGGTGTCAAACCAAGTGAAGGATCTTGGCATCACTCCCAAAACTTTGTATACGCTGGAACTAAGTTTCAGATCGTGGCCGATGATGGAAGGATCGCCGTTGAACTCCTTTATCCAGAACTTGTAGCCGATGACGGCGAGCGGTGGAGGGCTTTGCCCATTCGGAACATCTCCCGGCATGAACGGCCTTCCCACGACCGTGGGTGTATTGAAGAACTGGAAGTAGTTAGGGGAGACGCCGAGCACGTTGACGTTTCGCGGTTCTGCTTCATCGGTGACCGCAGTACGCGAAGTGGTGAAAATGACGCTTTCGAAAGAGTTCAGGCCTTTGTTCAGCTGCAGGTAATCTGCCATTGAGTAATAGAAGACCGGGCGACGTCCTTCGGTGTCGGGATTCGAATAAGTAGGAACGATGATGTGGCTGACATCCCTGTACATGGGATGAATCACCACTCCATAGATCACACTGAAGAACGCACACGTTCCGCCAAGCCCTAAGGCGAGCGAAAAGATTATTGCGAGTGTGAAGTTCAGGTTCTTCCGGAAGGAGCGCATAGCGAAGCGACCATCCTGCCAAAGCCGGTCTAACTGCGCCGTACCCCATTGTTCAAGTACCGCCTCCTGTATTGATGCGCGGTGAAATATGAGACTTGTCTTGCGTCGGGCTTCTTCTTCTGTCAGACCAGACCGTCGGTAATCGGCAACCTGACGCTCGATGTGATCGGACATCTCTCTTTTGAGATCGTGCTCCTGTTCCTGCCTGCGGATGAGGCGCCCAAACCAGTTCATAGGACCTCTCCCTCCCGCAGCTTGAGAACGGAAGCTACAGCGGCGGTCAACCGCGCCCAGTTCGCACTTTCCGTCTTCAGCTGTGTCTGACCCTTGGCGGTCAGCTTGTAAAATTTTGCCTCGCGTCCGGTATCCGATTGCTTCCATTCCGCCTTAAGATACCCCTTAATTTCAAGACGATGGAGCGCGGGATATAGCGAACCCTGTTGAACTTGCAAAACGTCACGCGAGACTTGTTGTAAGCGCTGAGCGATTCCGTAACCATGAATGGGGCCCAGAGCAGCCACCTGTAATATCAACAGATCAAGCGTGCCTTGAGGAAGATCAGATTTGGGTAGCTGCATACCTCTACCTTCTACCCAACTTTAACATGTAGGAGCTATAGGTGTGTGCTTGGCCCGGCTGTTTCGTCAGGAACTCTCTCCTAATAGGTGGAGGGCTAGTTCACGGTTGAGATCCCCTGGTCTTCGGTAAGCTGAAACGTCACTGCCCTTACCTCCTTCAAGAAAGTACGGCTTACCCTAATGCTTTGAGCGGGAACAGCCGATGGGAGAGATGAAAGGCGGCAAGCATGAAAAGAGCTCTCTCCCTCGGTTTATTGGTTTTCAGTAGCAGCATCGGTGTACTACAGGCTGCACCAATCGTGAGTGCAGGAACCGGCACACAGAGTACGAAGCCGGCTGACTTTGGGCTGGTCTCGGCGTCAGGAGTATTGCTGATCGGTGTCGGGCTTTATCGGCGCAATCGGAAGAGCGTTGAGCTAAGCCAGGAGGCTTCGCGGATTGCTAATTAGGTGGAGGCGGTTGCGTATAAGAGCGAGTTTAGATAGTCGTTGCGGAATTTGCCTTCCGGATCGAGTTGATTGGCCAGCTCTTTAAAGGCAGGCAGCATGACGTATTTCCCTTGCAGTCGCGAGGGAGCAACGGCGAAGAGTTTGGCCCAGTGGGGTCTTACATCAAAAGGTTCCAGCTTTTGTTCCATCAGCGGAAGGAGCTTCTGAACAGCAGGCCAATCGGGTTTCCAAGTGAAGTGAAGCGACATGGAGGGGCGCTGGTAACAGGGGCTCATCCAATGGTCATCGGCAGCAATCGTGCGGAACTCGCAGACGAACAGGAGCGGGGTGATTTGATCGCGCAGCTGTTCAAGAGCGAGGATCGCTTGGTAAGCCCGGTCGCGTGGAACGAAGTATTCGGACTGCAACTCTGCCCCGCTACTGGGAGTGAAGTTCATGCGGAAGTGTGGGAGGCGCTCGAACCAGGGGCCGGGGATGCCGAACTGCTCGGTGCAATTCCCGGCGGGGTGTCCGGCCAAAGGATGCTTTCTGTCGACCGCTGGTTTAGCGCCAAAGAAGTCTGGTTCAGGAGAAAGCGGAGTCGTAGTTTCGAGACGCGACTTAATCCAGACCTGTGTAGCGCGGTGGTTCTGCCAGTCGGTGAAGAGACTCACGCTATAGCCGCTCGAGAAGATGTCTGGGAGGTGACGCTCGAGTTGATTGAACGAAAGGTTTTCGTAAACGGTTTGACTGACGTTGAAGGTCGGTTGGAGGTCGAGGGTGATGTGGGTGATTACGCCTAAGGCACCGAGAGCGACAACGACGCCGGGGAAGCGTGCAGGGTCATGTTTGCGCGACAAGGTAATTAGCTCGCCATTGGCAGTGACGAGTTCTAGCGCAGAAACGCACGTCGCGAGGCTGCCGATGTTGTTTCCGGAGCCATGGGTAGCGGTCGAGCAGGCACCTGCTACGGAAATATGTGGGAGAGAGGCCAGGTTCGGCAGCGCATACCCGTTGGCATGAAGATAAGGTGCCAGATGGCCGTAGGT
>CALMAV010000397.1:0-213 GCA_937859895.1 uncultured Bryobacterales bacterium
CTGCCGATCAGATCGAGTCAATTGCTGCTTCCGTGGCAGCGTCTGGGGCCCAGGTCATTCGGGGAGGAGCGTTCAAACCGCGCAGTTCTCCTTATGCCTTCCAGGGTTTGGGTGAGGAAGGGTTGAAGCTCATCCGAACAGCCGCGGACCGGCACCGCCTGCTTGTGGTCAGCGAAGTAATGGATCAGGGGCAGATTCCGCTGCTGCTTCAAT
>CALMAV010000397.1:223-4796 GCA_937859895.1 uncultured Bryobacterales bacterium
CTGACATCCTGCAAGTTGGCGCGCGCAACATGCAGAACTTCAACCTGCTGCGCGAGCTTGGCAAAACCCGCAAGCCCATTCTCTTGAAGCGTGGCATTGCGGCGACCATTGAAGAGCTTCTCCTGTCGGCCGAGTACATCATGTCGGGCGGCAACTATCAAATCATGTTGTGTGAACGCGGCATCCGTACGTTTGAAACGAGCACGCGTAACACGATGGACATCTCGGCCATCCCTGTATTGAAGCGTCTGAGTCATTTACCGGTGATTGCTGACCCCTCACACGGCACGGGCAAACGAGATTATGTACTAGCCATGGCACGTGCTTCAGTCGCGGCCGGTGCCGATGGGCTGATTATCGAAGTGCATCCTGACCCCGATCACGCGGCCAGCGACGGAGCACAGACCATTCGTCCCGAGCAATTTGTGGAGATGATGACGCAGGTTCGTGCAATCTCTGCAGCTATAGAACGCAGTGCCTGATTCGGCCGGTCTTATCCGGACTGTCGCGATTGTTGGGCCGGGTCTCATTGGTGGATCTTTTGCACTGGCTTTACGTCAGGCAGGTTTCGCGGGCGAGATCCTTGGCGTGGGCGGGTTACCTTACGTCCAACGAGCCCTGAGCCTAAAAGTCATAAGCAGCATCGCAACGCTTGAGGAAGCTGCCAGATCCGCTGATGTAATCTACCTCTCTGAAACAGTAGATGGAATCCTTCGAATCCTTGAACAACTCGGCCCAAATATTCGGCGGGAGTGTCTTGTCACTGACTCCGGAAGTACCAAGAGAACCATAGTCGAAACTGCGTTACGGTTCCTTCCTCGCGAGGCTTTTCTCGGTGGCCACCCGATGGCCGGCAAAGAGAAACGCGGGGTTGAGAATGCGGAAGCTAATCTTTTTCACGATCGCCCATACATCCTAACCTCCGGCCCCGAAAGCCCGCTTGCCAACGAGTTTGTCAGCTGGCTTCATGCGATAGGAGCCAAAGTGGTGTATCTGAATCCGAGTGAACACGACCGCGCTGTTGCTCTCTCTTCACACCTGCCACAGCTGATTTCAACTGCGCTTGCTCTTACTCTTTCTCAGCAAGGGACATTGCCGACAGGAGGTGTGGCCGGACCTGGGCTGCGACAGATGATTCGTTTAGCTCGCAGCAGTCCAGAACTATGGTCGAGTATCCTCGCAAGTAACCAGGACGAAATCAGCACTGCTATCGAACTGTTTACAGAAACGTTGAATGAATTGCGACTGCACCTGTCAACGCCTGACATAACAGACATGTTTGCAGAGGCTGGAAAGTACTCGTACTTACTCGCGGAAACCGGCAATTCAGAGCCTGGCACTTAGGAGTGTTACACGTACCACTAAGCCTATTTTATTGCTGCTTTCTCCCGTCAGAAGTCCTTATAATCGGGATCACGGTGCAACACGTTGAACTCTCTTGAATCCTCATTACGGGCTGTTTTGCTGGACTCGCCAGACGTCGTACACATGAACGATCTTCGCCGATCGACAATACTCTTTGCGCAAGGTCAGGCAGCAGACTCAATCTATTTCATCGAGAACGGCTTGGTGAAACTTACTCGGACTAACTCTGTGGGCGAGCGAATCATTCTTACTGTAAGAGGTGCGAATGACTTAGTGGGTGAAGAGTTGCTGTCCGGGCCTGACAGTCTTTATCAATCGGAGGCGGAAGTTCTAACCGAACTAAATGCAGTCCGAATTCCTAGAAAAACGCTACATGGCGCTATGGCTAGTTCAGCTGAGTGGACTACCCCGTTCATCAATTATTTAGTGCGACTGAAAGAGAAGCTTGCCAAGAAGGTGGAGTTGCTTTGTCTGCACGATGTCGAGTTTAGGATTGTGTACTATTTGGGCGAACTGAGTTCGCTTGTACGCCCCTTAAGCACGGGTGAAGCGCAGATTCCGATCACGCAACTGGAGCTAGCCGATTTGATTGGCGCAACACGCGAGACAACTTCAACAACTTTAAATCAACTCGAACGGCGTGGTCTGGTGAAGTTATCGCGCCGAATGATGACTGTACCTTCTTCTGAGCGACTCCACGCAGAAATATACAAACGGAAGGATGGGGTGGTGACCGGAACCCATGTACCGCCTGCGGCTGATCACTCCACGCAATCCTTGCAGGGTTAATGAGTCGCAAGTTTCTCGCAAGATAGGAACCAGCTGTATCGCGGATTCGCCGTTGCGACCCACTATCCACCAGGCTGATGGCCAGAAGTAGCATCCGTAAGAAACTCGCGACTTTGATGAAGGAGCCTTAACAGCGGGTGAAACTAAGGCGCAAAGGTCACCCACGATACTCTGTCGCGGCAAAATTCTTTTCAAGCGCTCATCCAAAGTTCGTAAACAGTTCGTAACATATTGGTTTCATTCTTTTTCTATTGCTTCGGTCAGGTACTTTTGCTAAACTTCCAACAGATTTTCCGATGCTAGTTGGTTGTACTGCCAGCCCCGCAGATGTAAAGGGGCTTTGGCTCCTGTTCGTTGTGCAGGTGAAGCTTGCATTCACTTGGCATCACCATACAGGAGCTTAGTAGTGAGAGAAAAAGGTGTTGTGAAGTGGTTTAACGCCGCAAAGGGCTATGGATTTATCCAGCGCTCAAATGGCGATGATGTGTTTGTGCATTTTTCAGCGATCCAGATGGGCGGTTACAGGACGCTTGAGGAAGGTGCGGAAGTCGAGTTCGAGGTTAAACGCGGTCCCAAGGGCTTGCAAGCCGAAAACGTTAATCGCCCCTAAACAAACCAGACCAGTCTATCCGGGTCGCCGTTTGCTCCGTAGCACGGCGGCCTTTTTTATTGCTCACGGCCGGTGAATCTCTCTTCCCTTACACTCAGTGGAAGCAGATATGCACTATCGAAAGTTAGGCACAACAGAATCACAGATTAGCGAGATTGGCTTTGGCGCTTGGGGTATTGGCGGAAAGCAATGGCAGGGAGGTCAGGATGACGAGTCACTTCGGGCACTTGCACGATCGTTTGAACTCGGAGTTAACTTCGTAGACACGGCCCTTGCGTATGGAGATGGCCATAGTGAGCAGTTGGTCGGTAAGGCCGTCAACGATAGCTTTCACCGGATCTACATCGCCACGAAGATTCCGCCTAAGAACCGTATCTGGCCTGCCAATCCGCAGACGCCGATTTCGGAAGTTTTCCCTTACGATTACATAGTTCGCTCCACGGAAGAAAGCTTACGCAATCTGAACGTCGAGCAGATTTATCTTCAGCAGTATCATGTCTGGACCGACGCCTGGACCCACACTGACGAATGGCGTCAAGCCATTGTGGATCTGAAGCGCAGCGGAAAGGTGCGATATTTCGGCATCTCGATTACTGAGCATGAACCAGACTCTGCGTTGGAGGCAGTCAGAAGCGGGCTGATTGATTCGGTGCAGGTGATCTACAACATCTTTGATCAATCGGCTGAGCGCAACCTCTTTCCCCTATGCGAAGAGAAGAAGGTGGGCGTACTGGCGCGTGTTCCTCTGGATGAGGGTGGGCTGACAGGTGACATCACCGAGGACACCCAATTCCAGGCAGGCGAGTTTCGGGAGTCTTACTTCCGGGGTGATCGCAAGCGTCAGGTTGTGGAGCACGTGGAAGCGCTAAAGCGAGATATTGGAGCTTTCCCCGGCACGCTGGCCGAACTAGCACTACGGTTCTGCTTATCTCAACATGTGGTCAGTTCCGTTATCCCCGGCATGCGCCGGATCTCCAGTGTGGAGAATAGCTGCCGTACTACGGCCGCCGCCGGCGTACTGGACAAGGACTTGCTGGCCATCCTGAAACGTCACGCTTGGGATCGCAACTTTTATCAGTAGGATCCCGGAAAGCACATCCGGTTTTATTCCGGGCGAAGCTGCAGTTGGTCTGCTAGGGAGTTACGTATTGATCCCGTTGCAATGACCACTCCCAAACTTCTCCTTCCTCCGGATCATGCACTGTACCAATCCTTTGCATACCGAGTTTCTGCAAAACTTGTACCGAGGGATTGAGATAGGGCAGCGTGTGCGCGAGTACGCTTTGGACCCGTCCATCACGGAACGCGAACGCTGTTAGAGCGCTGGCCGCTTCTGTCGCGAGGCCCCGTCTCTGATATCCAGGGGCGATTGCATACCCAATCTCCACGCGCCCTTCCTCGTCCGGAAGTCCCACAAACCCTCCATTGCCAATTAGGAGGGCCTCTCCGGCAAGAACAAAGAGGTACGTCCACCAGCCAAGCAGCGCAGAATTCGTAGCTAAGCGCTCATAGCCTACTGTCATCGCTTCAGGAAACGCAAGCCAGCCGTCCACTGGCTCTAGTCCGAGTACACGCCGAATCTCCTCCGATCCTTTACGTACCACCTCGAAGTGGCGCAATTGACAGGGTATGAGATGTAAGCGGGTTGTCTCAATCACGTTTAGACCGAGATCCTGGTGCTGCATAGCAGGGACAATTGTCTCAGGGCACAAGATCTCTCGAAAGATTCGTCCAGCAAGGGAATGTCAGTGAAGTTTGCCGGGATCGCGGCGCGCTGTCTGTGCGCGGATATACTTAGCGTGAATATGA
>CALMAV010000398.1:0-7231 GCA_937859895.1 uncultured Bryobacterales bacterium
CTCGAGTTCCGGTCCTGTCGGCGTAATTTTCACCGGCAGGATTCGGCTCGAAAGCACCGTCGGGCCCAGAAAGGACACCGCAACCATCTCCCCATGCTGCGTCCCCTCTCGTTGATATTGGTCGAAGACAAAATTTCCCAGCGAGTAGTAAATCTGCTTCCTCTTGTAAATCTCAAGAGGCTCCACCACATGCGGATGGTGTCCAATCACCAGAGTGGCTCCTGCATCAACAGCCGCGTGAGCAAACTCAATCTGCTTCTGTGAGGGCTTCGGTCTATACTCGACCCCAGCATGCATAGAGACAATCACCACATCTGCGCGCTTTAGCAGTTCCGAAACATCGGCCTTTACTGCGGCGACGTCGGTCATAGCAATCCGGCGGTCGATGTCATGCCAATTGCCGTTCTGCTGATCAAAGGTGTAACCAAGAAGGCCGAACCTCACGCCATGGCGCGCCAGCACAACCCCGGCATGCGCTTGGTCCTCAGACTCAGCGCTACCCACGGGATTAATATCGTGCGATCGCAGCCAGCTCAGAGTGAACTCCACTCCGTGAGCACCGCAATCGCGCGAGTGATTGTTCGCCGTAGACGCAACCGCAATGTGAGCCAGTTGCAGCCCCGCAATCATCTCCGGCGCAGCATGAAAGACTAACCCACCCTTCTGATACGGACCAATTTCAGAAAACGGGGTCTCTAAATTGATAAATGCTATGTCGGCCCCGGCCATCAAAGGAGCGATCTTGTGGAAGGGCAATGCCGGATCATTAGCAGCGAGGATTTCTCGCCGGACTGCTCGTGAAAACATGACATCGCCCGCAAATATGAGGCGATTGTAGGCAGGCCGCGATTCTGCTGCTTCGGCAGGTTTTGCTGAAGGCGAAGGCGGCGGTCCGCAGCTGACCAGCAGCAGACCTATCGCGCAAAGGCTGAACGAACCGCGCAATTACAGTTTTTGAGCGGCTGCGGTATCCAGAAACCAGACAGCCCGGTTTTCCGATCCTCGGGTGGCAATCTGACACGGGAATTGCATCGGATCCTCCGGCCCGCGAAGCACATTGAAGATTGGTTCCGCTTTGTCACTACCGGCTGCCTGAATCAACGTCTTTCCTGCTTTCTCAAGCACACCGGGCAGCAGCGTAACGCGGTGACTCTTCATCTTCTCCGACCAGATAGCAGCAGCAATACCCGTGCGATTCTCAATCAGTGGTTCACCCGGAAATAGGCTCGCCGTATGTGCATCCGATCCAATCCCTCGATGCAAAACGTCAAACTCCGGGAGCTGCCCCTCACTTAGCTCAAAGAACTTTTCAATCTCTTCGATGTAGCGGATTGCAGCTTCTTCTGGAGTCAGCTCTCCCAGCACACGATGAATATTCACGTGCGGAACCGAAGCCGGCACCAGCAGATGTCCGTTAGCAAGCTTGAAATTGCTCTGGTCATCGGTAGGAGGTACACAGCGCTCATCCACCCAAAAGATATGGACGTGCTTCCAATCGACCTTTCCTTTTGCCAGGCGATCAAACAGCAGCTTCGGTGTGCTGCCGCCGGAGATAGCAAAACTCGCTCGCCCTTTAGCCGCGACAGCTTCGGTAAGAGCACCCGTCACATACTCAGCACACGCATCGGCGGCCTGCTCCATATTAGGAGAGACCTGAACGTTTTCACTGGCCAATCAGTAACTCCTGTGCGCGATTGAACGCTACGTCAAAACAAGGGTCAGAGCCCACAATCGACAACTCCTCATTCAGCAGCGCGTAGAGGCTCTCTTCGGAGTGACTGTAAACTCGCTCTCGACCATTGGTGCTGAACAGCCGCATTATCTCCGGACCTGTTCTCTCGAATTGGATCGTCTCTTCATCCGATATAAGCCGGATGCTGTGCAGTCCCGGACAGAAACCTTGGCAGGAACGGAACTTCACCTTTGCCTTATGAAATCCAGAAAACCAGCCGGCAGCATACAGGGCCATAGGCGTTGGTTGCGCGCCCTCGTGCTCAATCTCAACCGTATGGAAGTTCGAGAATTTGTTGGTCCGCATGGGATTATCGAAGATCTGCGCGATGGGCTGTCGCCAGAACGTTAAGCGCGCCCACTCGAGATCTGCCACTGCCCGCCCGTTCTGATGCAGCCGCATAACCAGTTCGAATGCTGACATCGGATCTTCCCCGGCCGTATCCACAATTACTTTGGTCGAAAGATCAAGAACAACCTGCAACCCCGCCTTCTGCTCGGGCGTTGCATGGACGCTCAGTGCGCCCTTGTGCCGGCACCAAAACACCACTGGCAGATCAGCAACGGTCAGCCCCGCCAGGGTCGGTCCAACATTCGGCCAGCTCTCCGGATGCGCAACAATCTCGATCTGTTCGCAACAGATCTGCTGCGCTTTCCCAAAAGGCTTCCAACACTGCGCCATCACGCGCGCCTCGACATCGTGCTCAGCGGTCTTTGAGACGGCCAGCACAATCCCGCGACACGGATGCCCATGCATTAGCTGAGGAATCAACTGCGAGGCCGCGAATCCCCCGTCATCCTCGTCTGTGGCCACCACCAGCGTCATGGCACAGGCACGCAGAACAGTCGGCTTGCCCTGTTGCTTCTCCTCGTGACCGAGCCCGGTCCACAGCTTCCCAAGCCCCTTCAGAATCTGCTCAGGCTGGGCAGGAAAGATAACGGTGCTGCTCATGGAATCCTCCAAACGTGCCCTTGCCGGGCCAGCATCTCTTCAGAGGCTTTCGGGCCCCAGCTGCCCGCGTCGTAGTTGGGAAAATCGAACTTGGTGTTCGCCCACGAATCAAGTATGGGCTGCACAATCTGCCAGCTCGCGTCCACCATGTCCTGGCGAGTATAGAGTGTCGGATCGCCCGTCATAGCGTCCACCAGCAGCGTCTCATACGCAGTCGGTGAACGCTCGCCGAAACTGGAGCCATAGTTGAAGTCCATCGAGACCGGACGGAGACGCATCCCGCTCCCCGGGCTCTTCGAAAGGAATCTGAGCGATATTCCCTCCTCCGGTTGGATGCGCAACACCAGCAGATTCGGCCTGGCTTCGCGCAGCCCGCTTTTTGTCTCCTGGCTGAACAACCCGAGTGGCGGTGCATGGAACTGAATCGCAATGTCAGTTACACGCTTCGGCATGCGTTTACCAGTACGAATGTAGATCGGGACGCCTGCCCAGCGCCAGTTATCGATAAAGAACGTTACCGCTGCGTAGGTGTCGGTCTGCGCGTTGGGATCAACACTTGGCTCCTGCCGAAAGCCAAGGAGATCCTGGCCGCCCACTTTCGCCGGTCCATACTGCCCGGAGACGGCATACTTTTCCACCTCTTCCGGTTTCATGATCCGAACTGCACGCAGTAGTTTCGCCCGCTCATCGCGCACGTTATTAGCATCGAAGACCGTCGGCGGCTCCATTGCCACTGTTGCCATCACCTGGCTCAAGTGGTTCTGAATCATGTCCCGTAATGCGCCGGCTTCCTGGTAGTAAGCGCCGCGACCTTCTACACCAATTGACTCAGCTGCCGTGATCTGGATGAAGTCCACATAGCGGCGATTCCACAGCGGCTCAAAAATGCCGTTGCCGAAACGGAAAGCAAGAATGTTCTGGACCGTCTCCTTGCCCAGATAGTGATCGATTCGGTAAACATTCGATTCGTCGAGAACCTGATGAATCTCCTCGTTCAATTTGCGAGCGCTTTGCAGATCGTGACCGAATGGCTTCTCGATAATGACCCGGCGCCAGCCCCGGCCTTTAGTCAGGTTATGTGCGCCTAGAGCCTTCACGGCTTCCGCATAGAAGCTCGGCTGCGTTGATAGATAGAACAGCACGTTGCCCGCCGTCTGATGGGACTGCTCAACTTCATCCAGCTTCTCCCGGATGGCTTCATAAGACTCCGGGTTGCTCATATCCCCGGCTACGTAGAACAGGCACTGGGCAAAAGACTTCCAGACGTCCTCGTCAAAAGGAGCATCCTCCAGAAACTTAGAGACCGACTCCTTCATCTTGTCGCGGAATTGATCATCTGACATAGGCGTTCGTGAACTGCCTACGACAGCAAAACTTTGGGAGATGCGCCTCTCATAGAAGAGACGATAAAGAGACGGAAGTAGCTTTCGTTTCGACAGGTCTCCGCTAGCGCCGAAAATTACAATGGCACATGGCGGAACGTGGCGATCGAAACGGAGCGGATCCTGCAGTAGATTGGCTTCGGTGACCGGCTGAACAATGACGCTCATGGTTCTGGTTTGATGATAAGGCCAGAAGTAAGTGTCAGGCCAGTTTTCTTGATACACGCCGAAGAAAGCCTCAAAGATACACTCAGTTAACGCGCATGGATTCGCAAACACCCACATCCTCCGGCAGGATCGTTGTTCTGCTTGGCGATCTTATCTTTCAAGTCAAGATCGAGGAAGCAGCACGCCGTGCTGGTCTCAGCTGTGTCTTTACAGGAGCGCCCACCCGGCTTCGAGACGAGGTGGCGAACGGTGCTCTTCTCATCGTGGTTGATCTTGCCTTCGCCGGGGCTGATACAGTGGCGCTGATTACAGAGTTAAAGAGTTCCACACAAACGGCAACTGTGCCGATTCTGGCCTATGTGCCTCACGTGAACATTGACTTAAAAGCCCGAGCGATTGCGGCCGGCTGTGATGCTGTTGTGGCGCGCTCGGCCTTTGTGCAAAACCTCTCCGAACTGCTGGCCCGGTATGCCAACCCGGTAGATGCCTCCGCTGCCTTATCATAGGAGTCGAAAGACCAGAAAGAGATTATGATGCATCTTGCCGCCCGGTTCGCCACAGCCTCAGCCGTTTCAGCTGCCCTACTTGTCGCTGCTGATCCTATGCCGCAAGTAGGCCAGCAGGCGCCCACGTTCACTCTACCCTCACAGGATGGCTCGGAGGTCAGTTTAAAAGACTTCCATGGCAAGTATGTAGTGCTTTATTTCTATCCGAAGGACGCGACTCCGGGCTGCACCATCGAAGCCCATAACTTTGAGCGGGACCTGCCTAAGTACGAAGCTGATAATGCGGTCATCTTAGGCGTCAGCGTTGATTCTGCCGATAGCCACAAACAGTTCTGCACTCAGCAGAGTCTCACTTTTAAGCTCCTTTCTGATGTAAACAAGACAGCGGTGAGGGAGTATGGGTCTGAGCGTCAAATGGCCGGGACTACCCTTGCTGCCCGTAATACATTCTTAATTAGCCCGGAGGGGAAGATTGTCGAAGAATGGACGGGTGTGAACCCGTCGGTTCATAGTGAACAGGTACTGGAAGCTCTCGAACAGTTAAAGAAAAAGTAACTGCCGAGAGCTTACTCTCGAGCGTTGACCTTACAGCACGTTGACGTTATTCCTGGGCAGCTGCTTGCTGATCGGTTTCGCGCCAGGCACTTATTTTCAGCCGGCGGCATACCCAACACAGCTCTTCATCGTCACCGTTTTGCGGCCCGGTAAGAGGAACGGTCGCACCGCCGCAAACTGCACAGCGTTGTTGACTTTGTGGACGTTCAGGTTCAACCGACTTCTTAGCCATCTGCAGTATCTCTGGTGAGATGATTGGCTCAGGAACCAGTTTCTTTTTCATGACTGATTTCACTATAGTCCAGATTTGCAGGCTTTCCATTAAAACCGTTTGTGCAATGAGAAGTTTTCGCCATTGATGACCGAGTACGCGTTTCTTTTTCCCGGACAGGGATCTCAGCAAGTGGGTATGGGTAAGTTGCTGGCCGACCACTACGAGGTAGCCGCACGCACCTTTCAGGAGGCCGACCAAGTTCTAGGCTTTCGGTTGTCGGAGTTGTGTTTTAGTGGTCCAGAAGAAGAACTCCGTCTTACAGAAAACACTCAGCCGGCACTGCTCACTGTTTCAACTGCTGCTTACCGTGTCTTAAGAGAAGCTGGCTACAGACCTTCCATTGTGGCCGGACACAGCCTGGGTGAATACTCAGCCCTGGTTGCAGCCGGGTCGCTGGAGTTTGCCGATGCACTGAGCCTGGTTCGCAAGCGGGGCCGCTACATGCAGGATGCAGTGCCGGCCGGGGTAGGAGCAATGGCAGCGCTGTTGAAGTTACCCGAGGGCCGGCTCGATGCTGTGTTGGCAGTATCGGCTCGAGAGGGCGAGACAGTGACTGCCGCGAACTTTAATTCGCCTGACCAGGTTGTGATCGCTGGTCACAGGGCAGCTGTCGAGCGAGCAATGGAAGCGGCCAAGCAATCCGGGGCCAAGCGGGCCGTCCTACTCCCGGTGAGCGCGCCGTTCCACTGTCCGCTCATGAAGCCGGCGCAGGAACGACTGGCACTCGATCTGAAAGATACGATTTTTCACGATCTTCAAACTCCTCTGATCAACAACTGGCTTGCACATGAAGTAACAACAGGTGGCGAAGCGCGCGTCGGATTGGCCGAGCAAGTTCCAAATCCGGTTCGCTGGACGGATACGATTCGATTGCTGGTTCACAAGGGCATTCACTGCTTTGTCGAAGTGGGAGCCGGCTCGGTGTTGACCGGGCTCTGCCGCAGTATTGATCCCACGCTGCAAGGCGCAAAGTTCGGCGACCCTGCTGATATGGACAAAGTGAAAACGTTGCTCGGCTAATAGCGCTCTGGGTGTCACACTGAGCGGGCAATGTCTACCAGATCCGCAAATACTCCGTAAGCGGTTTGTTGGACGCCCGGGTTGACCGACAGTGTACCCATCGTCCCCATTAAATCGGTATGCAAAAGGAGCAGGTTTGAAGTTCCTTGTGCGGTCGCCAGCAAGTCTGTTTTCTTAACCACCTCGGGTGCTACGGAGAGGTGAACCAAACCGCCAACTAGCTCGCCACGGCTAACCAGCAACACAGTCTCCCCTCCTGCTGCATAGCTGACAATCTGCTCGGTTGTAAAGCCCTGAATGCCGCGCCGGTCTACCTGTTGTGGCGTCACGCGAGCGCCCATTAGTACGTTAGCCAGCGCCGCAGCTTTAGCCGCTGAATCCCAGCCCTCTAAGTCGTAAGACGCATCAGCTTCAGCAATGCCGAGCGCTTGGGCCTCCCTGACACCGTCCGCCATGGAAAGACCGCGGGACATGGCAGCAGTGACGACCTTTGAAGTTGAGTTGAGAACCCCGGCAAAGCCCAGAATCGTCACCCCTGGCAAGTTATTGCGTACCTGGTTGAAAATAGGCGTCCCGTCCATCACGGTAGATTCAAATCGAAGTTCCACCTGACTGCGGCGAGCTTCTTCTCGTAACTCAGCGT
>CALMAV010000398.1:7241-9910 GCA_937859895.1 uncultured Bryobacterales bacterium
CAGCGTAAGCGTGAGCGATCGGGCCTTTGTTGGCCGTAATGACGTGTATGTTCCGGGCGATTGCAGCACGCAGATACGAAAGGGCCGGCTCGCCACTTTCAGGATTCAACGTTGTGATCTCAATGGCGACGTCAGGTTGTGAACGCTGCAGGAACTCTTCAATAGTGGCAGCTGGTGGACCGAAAGTCGGCTCGGCTCCTAGCCCGCGTGCATCGTAAGCGGTGCCGTGGCGAGCCGTATGAATTCCTACAATACGAAAAGGATAAACGCTCTTCCGTTCCTGTAAAAGGTGAGCAAATGCTTTACCAACGCTGCCAAAACCAATAAGTGCGACGCGCAAGCATGAGAGTAGCAAGGCCGGGATAACACTTTCCCTTGACACCCTTCGGTGCCTTCGGCAGACTTAGGATTTGTCCGGTGTGCAACTTACACCGCAACAACCCGGCTACTTGAGGATTATTTGAAGATACGACTAGCGATTCTCTTTGCGGTAACTGCCGCTCTTGTACTGGCTCAGGATGAGCCGCCGCCATTAGGGGCCGCTGCGTCCTTGAATCCGGTGTCCCTGGGTTCCCAGTTCTTCGAGAGAAATAACTTTTTTAATTATTATGCCTTTGCCAACGCTGTGTACGACAGCTACAACCCAACGGTGAATAGCACGGGGCAAACAGTTATCGGCGGCGGGGCAGGCTACGCAGTTGGCGGTGGTGCTACTCTCCGGCATACCTGGCAAAAATCGACTCTCGCCTTCAGTTATTCAGGCGATTACCGCCACTATGCGAGTTCGTTCTTTTCCAGCGGCACAGACCAGAACTTGAGCCTTGCCTATAATCGACGGCTGGGGAGGCACTTCTTCTTCAACACCGGTGTAAGTGCTGGAAACATCCTCTACGGCACTGGTTACTTCGGCCAGCAGCCTGTTGGAGTCGGGGCCATTCAGGTGAATCCGTTCAGCAACTCGAGCCGGTTCCTATCATCGTCTGTCAGCCTTTCTTATCAGCAAACACGCCGGTTGAGCTACGCGGTAGTGGGAAGCTTCTTCCTACAGCGCTACAGCTACTTCGGCGCTGTGGGCGCCACAGGGGGCAGCGGAGACATTTCAGCCAGTTATCGCATAACGTCCCGCACCACGGTGTCCGGCGATTACAGTCATAGCTACTTCGTTTTTCAGCGAAACTCAGGCGACTCGACCGTGGACGGAGTGAACGGCAGCATCTCCCACCGCTTCCAAAACCACTGGGTGGCGGCAGCCAGCGTCGGAATCTCCCACAGCCACGTGACTGGCTTTATTACGCTCCCGGTCACATTCCTCAATCAAGGGGTAACCCTAGCTGGATACATAACCGGGCCGTACGACAGCAAATCCTACCTTCCGTCCTTCTCCGGATCGCTTATTCGCTTCCTGCGCGTCTCTTCCTTTTCAATCAGCGGCGGCCAGAGTGTTGTTTCTGGAAACGGATACTATCTAGCTTCAAAAAACCAATACTTCAGCGGACTCTACTCACGCAATTTCTATAAATCAAACGCCAGCATTGGCGGCACCTGGAGTCGGCTCAATAGCGTGGCAAATACAGTAGCCTATGCTTACGCCACCGAAAGTATAGGCGCGTCATACAGTCGGGTTTTGGGCCGCCATATCTCAGCAAACGGTCGTTATGACTTTGTTCGTTATGGAAATCTAAATCCGTTCCCGGCCACAGCTGACAATCGTTTGACCGTTGGCGTGGCTTATAGCTCGCAAAGCGTGCCGCTCGGCCTGTACTAGACTAGGCGCTACTGCACTCGAGAGGACGCAATCAGGAGCTGTTGCAGGCGATCGGCGAAGTTTTCGCCTGATTCGGTCTCAAGCCGGCGATTGGCCACCGGCAGCGTAGATTCAATCTGGTGAACCAGCCGCAGCAAGCTCTTCACGTTTGACTCAACCATGCGCGCGCTGCCCGGCACTTCAGGCATGGGGAGGTAGTGGCTGTCAACGCCGAAGTCGATGCGCAAATCTTCCTGTTCGGACGATTCACGCTCCGTGCCGTTATCGAATTCGGAGTTGAAGCAGGAGAGCGTCACACGAGCAGGCCGCAGAGCCCAATCACCGTCGAACTGCCAAAGGTCCCACCAGCTTTCGACCTCGTAAGCCAGGTCCTCACCTGAATAATCAATAAAGGTGGATTCCACGTCTTCTATGTCCACCGGGCCATTTACGGCACGCTCCAGCAGCGTGGGCTCAGTGGTATCAATGGCTTGTATCGAAATGGTAGTTTGTGGCTGTTCACGCTGGGAAAACGGAAAAAGCCGCAGTAAACTGCGAAAGTGCTTTAGGCGATAGGGCTGGGCCCTCCCCTCCAACCAGATAGACAGAAAGAGTTGGTCCGTCACGTTTCATTATCGAATGAACGGGTTCTCGGAGGCGGTTCGCCTGTGTTTGACTTTCTAAATAGGCATGACCTAGGGTGAAAACAGGGCTCTAGAGTATCAGAAAATTCCGATCTTTTTGGTATTTGCTTCTCTGCAGAATTGTCTGTAACTACCTGATTCTCGTCAGGTTTACGGACAGTACTGACCACCCTTTTGAATAACGTGTGCAGCTCTTTTTAGGTAAAAATTTCCTAATACCGGAAATCTCAATTAAAATTATCCTGTACAACCACGGAAAGCTCTGGTACTTTGTTCATAGC
>CALMAV010000398.1:9920-10735 GCA_937859895.1 uncultured Bryobacterales bacterium
CTGCCTACCTGCTCATGCTGTGTGGAATGGAGGATTCGCTGTGTCCACTGCTGCCAATACACTCAATACCTCGGAGGTTTGCGAACGTATCGTTACCTTAATCATGGCCGGTGATTCCCAAGGCGAAGAGTTGCTCTACTCGACATTTTCGAGGGGCCTGCGTTATCTAGCTGCTAAGCACTGCCCCGAGTTCGCGGATGACTGCTGTCACGACACGATTCTTACTGTGACCAGACAAATCAAGGGAGGTCAGCTGAAGACACCTGCGGCCCTTCCCGGATACATCAACATCGTTTTGAAGCGAACAGCTTGGAACAAAAAGCTTGAGTCGGAACGACTTGGCGCGAATGACGACGTATTTACTACCGTTGTTCAAACACGTTCCGATGATCGTCACGATCCACAACGAATGCTCGAAATTGAGGAGCGGGCGAAAATTCTTCGTGAAGGGCTACAGTCACTGAAACCCCAAGAACAGGAGATCCTGACCCGCTTTTACCTCAAAGGAGAAAGACCGGAAGTCATTTGCGAGGAAATGAATCTCACGGAAACTCAATTCCGATTGAACAAGAGCAGGAGTAAACAAAAGCTTGAGACATTCACAATGAAGCGTCTCCGCTCCACGTTGCGGCCCGCCACTTCAGCTGCAATGCGGGCTGCTGCCTGCTAATAGGGCGACTCCGGGCTTAATGAAGGGGAGAGCCGCCTAGCTTTAACGCCGATCAGCTCTCCACATTCACTTCTACTCGACTAGAATCTACCGGCCTGCTGTAGTCGACTGTACAGTTTTCCTTGATCGATGCTCCTGCAACGCC
>CALMAV010000399.1:0-1983 GCA_937859895.1 uncultured Bryobacterales bacterium
GCATTGGACTCAGCGACAGGAAGAGAGTCGCCGGTGGCAGCTTTCCAATTCACCGTGGTACCGCCGTGGTGGAAAACGCCGTTCTTTCGGCTTACATCGGTTTTGCTTGTTGCTTTGATTGGCTACTTTGTTTGGATTGGTCGAATCAAAGTAATGGTCAGCCGCCAGCGGGAACTCGAGCGATTGGTAGCAGAACGCACCGAGCAGTTGGATCAGCGACTGGCTGAGCAGGAGCAACTGAAGGCCGAAGCTGAACGCGCGAACCAGGCTAAAAGCGAGTTTCTGGCAGTGATGAGCCACGAGATCCGGACGCCGATGAACGGAGTGATCGGTATGGCGAGCCTCCTCTTAGATACGCGGCTTGATGAAACCCAGCAGGATCATTTGAGAACCATCATCGATTCAGGTCAGGGATTGGTGACCATCATCAATGACATTCTTGACTTCTCAAAGGTCGAGGCTGGGAAACTTCAGCTGGAAGAGACTACTTTCGGCTTGCGCAAAGTGGTCAATGATGCTGCCGCCTTGATTCGTGAGGCAGCGCAAAAGCGAAACCTGCAGCTTACAGTCCAGATAGCTTCTGACGTCCCAGACTGTCTGATTGGCGATGCAGGCCGGCTGCGGCAAGTGCTGTTGAACCTGCTGTCTAATGCGGTTAAGTTCACTGAAAAAGGCGGAGTCTCAGTCAGTGTGAGCCTCGCTGAGCACAGAGGCAGCCACGCGCTTATCGAGTTCCAGGTGATTGACACGGGAATTGGAATACCGCCCGATGTGCAAGCAAAGCTCTTTGGAACGTTCGTTCAAGCCGATAGCTCAACCACGCGGAAGTACGGCGGCACCGGTCTAGGTCTGGCAATCTCACAACGGCTGGTGCAGATGATGAAAGGGACTATTAGCGCATCGAGCGATGGCGTAAGCGGCAGTACCTTCCGCTTCTCGGCCGACCTAGCAATCGGAACTGAGCTGTTCAACGAGAACAAAGGGGCATCGGGCAAAGTGCAACGGGTGAGTTCCAGCGGAACGAAGCGGCACTTGCTGGTGGTCGAGGACAATCCAGTAAACCAGATAGTGGCGCAGAAATTGTTGGCCAAACTAGGGTATTCGGTGGTTGTCGCGGGCGACGGAGCACAAGGGCTCGAGCTCTTCAAGACAGGTAGCTTTGACGCCGTTTTAATGGATTGTCAGATGCCGGTGATGGATGGATATGAAGCAACAGCAGCCATTCGTGCGTTCGAGGGTTCAGACAGGCGCACTCCAGTAATTGCGCTCACAGCCAATGCTCTTCCTGGCCAGCGAGAGGAGTGCCTTCAGCATCAGATGGACGACTTCATCTCCAAGCCAATTAATTTTGAAGCGTTACGGGAAACGTTAGAGCGATGGCTACCGGTTGAGAGCGCAGAGTCACTGAGTAAGGAGAAGATAAATTGCCACTAATGCAGGCAGCAGCAGCGAGTAAGCTGACAGCGGAAGAGGCGCTGCACTGGCTCGCGCTGCGCATGGTACCCGGCTTGGGTACGCTGGGCACCTTACGCCTTCTGGAGAAGCTCAAATCTCCGCAGGCGATCTTCCGAGCTTCGGCATCGGAGCTGGAGGCGACCGGCCTCAGCACTGGCATGGCGCGAAACATAGCTAGCGGCTACTCGTTCGACGATGCTGTGGAGCAACAGGCAAAGCTGATGAATTCAGGAGCGGAGCTGATCACGATTCATGACCCTCGGTACCCGGCGAGACTCCGCGAAATCTTCGATCCTCCGCTGCTGCTTTTTGCTAAGGGTCGGACGGAGTTGATGGGCTCCCACAGCGTTGCAATTGTCGGCACTCGCCGCCCAACTCCTTATGGTGTGGCAGCTTCGGAGCGCTTAAGTGCTGACTTGGCCAAAGCAGGTCTGACGATTATTAGCGGCATGGCTCGAGGCATTGATACGGCCGCGCATAAAGCAGCGTTACGTGAAGAGGGCAACACGATCGCAGTATTCGGGTGCG
>CALMAV010000399.1:1993-4628 GCA_937859895.1 uncultured Bryobacterales bacterium
GCTGTACGACGCTATCGTGCGGCGCGGGCTGGTGATCTCTGAATTCCCGATGGGAGCACCTGCCTTTCCGCAAAACTTCCCCATCCGCAATCGAATCGTGAGTGGACTCTCGCTCGGTGTAGTCATTGTCGAAGGCGCACAGTACAGCGGCTCTGCCATTACGGCCAAGCTGGCGATGGATCAGGGCAGGGAGGTGTTTGCCGTTCCCGGGAACATCACGTCCAAAATGAGTTGGGGCCCAAACCTGCTTATTAAGGATGGTGGTGCCAAGCTCGTACAAGAGTGTACAGACATTACAAACGAGCTACAAACCTCGGTCCGCCGCGACCTGGTTTCGAACGCGCAACAAAAAATATTGTTGGAGGTCGGCGATGGGGAGGGCGAAGCGGCGCCACTGCCTGAAGAGCCTCTGAAAGCACTCGGAAGAAAGCTCCTGGGTCAGCTGCAAGTCGATACTCCTCAACAGCTTGACACTCTGCTTGAATCTTTCGAAGGGGTTTCCTCATCCGAATTGATCAGCGCACTGTTTGATCTACAAATGGCAGGTCTGGTCCGGCAACTGCCGGGTAAGAACTTTGTCAAGGTGTGGTAAAAGAAAAGCGTTCTCCCCAGGTTCAGTTTGAACCTCGATCGGCAAACAGGTACAAGAAAGCAGTTATGGCTAAATCACTCGTCATCGTTGAATCCCCGGCGAAGGCGAAAACTATCGGGAAATATCTAGGCAAGCAATTTATTGTTAAGGCTTCGCTGGGTCACGTGAAAGACCTTCCCAAGAAGGATCTCTCGGTTGATGTCGATCGGGATTTCACGCCGAAGTATGAGGTCATCGAAGGCAAGAAGAAACTCATTAGCGAGCTGAAGCAAGCGGCCAAGGGTGTCGAATCTATTTATCTGGCGGCTGACCCGGATCGCGAAGGTGAGGCTATCTGCTGGCACCTTCAAGAAGAGCTGGACTCCAAAAAAGTTGATAGGCCCGCGATCTTCCGCGTGATGTTCAACGAAATCACTGCCAACGCGGTGAAGAAGGCGTTCGACAAGCCGATGGCCGTGAACCTTCACCTGGTCGAAGCGCAGCAGGCTCGCCGGGTGTTGGATCGGTTGGTGGGATATAAGATCTCTCCTCTGCTCTGGGACAAAGTTCGTCGCGGTTTGTCAGCGGGTCGTGTGCAGACTGTAGCTCTGCGCTTAATCGTCGAGCGTGAACGTGAGATTAAGGCATTCGAAAGACGCGAGTACTGGACCGTTGACGTTGCCTTAAACGCTAAGAAGCCGCCAGTGCTGACGGCTCGGCTTCACAAACTCTCGAATGAGGCCGCGGAAATTGGCAATGGGCAACTGGCTGACGGAATTGTCGCCGATCTCGATGGCGCCTCCTACATAGTCAAGTCGGTTGCTACGCGTGAGAAGAAACGGAACCCCGTAGCGCCGTTCATCACTTCAACCCTGCAGCAAGAGTCTTCGCGCAAGCTTCGCTTCAGCGTTAAGCGAACTATGATGCTGGCGCAAGGCCTATACGAAGGCAAGGAGATCGGCAAAGAAGGCTCGATCGGTCTTATCACTTACATGCGTACCGACTCTACCCGCGTGTCGGAAGATGCATTGGCCGAAGTGCGGGCGATGATTGCAGAGCGGTATGGCGAGGAAGCAGCCAAAGCAAATGGCTACAGCTATTTGCCTGAAAAGCCGAACGTCTATAAGACCAAGAAAGACGCTCAGGATGCCCACGAGGCTGTTCGTCCCACCTCGGTGCTTCGTACACCTGAGTCGCTGGAGGGGCTTCTCGCCGAAGACGAGCTGAAGTTGTACCGGCTTATTTGGATGCGCTTTGTCGCCTCGCAGATGAATCCTGCGGTTTTCGATCAGACCACCATTGATATCAGCGCTACGGGAAAGAGCAGCGCCGATTATCTGTTCCGCGCTACTGGTAGTGTTTTGAAATTTGACGGGTTCTTGAAGGTCTACGAAGAAGGCAAAGATCAGAAGGACGAGGACGATGAGGAGCTTAAGCATAAGCTTCCCGCCGTGACTGAGGGTGAGGTCTTACGCTTCAAAGAGATTCTGCCTGAACAGCATTTCACCGAACCGCCGCCGCGTTACAACGAAGCCACGCTGGTTAAAAAGCTTGAGTCTGACGGCGTTGGGCGTCCATCAACTTACGCCTCTATCCTCTCTACTATTCAGGATCGCGAGTATGTCAAGAAAGAAGGCGGAAAGTTTGCGCCAACCGAGCTTGGCATGGTTGTCACAGACCTGCTACTGGAAAGCTTTAACGCCCTGTTCGACGTGAAATACACGGCGCGCATGGAAGAAGAGCTTGATGAAATCGAGGACGGCAAGATCGAGTGGCGCGTTGCGATCGCCGACTTCTACACGCGCTTCACCAAAGATTTGGACGATGCGGCTCGCAATATGGCCGACATCAAGCGCATGGAGAAGCCCACTGACCTTCTTTGCGAGAAGTGCAGCAAGCCCATGGTGATCAAGTGGGGCAAGCACGGCAGCTTCATAGCTTGCACTGGATATCCCGAATGCACGAATACGCGTGAGGTGGAACAGGAAGTTGCTGACGGCGACAAATCAGCGCTTGGTGAGCAGGATGAGGCCGAGTATTGCGAAAATTGTGGCCGGCCAATGG
>CALMAV010000400.1 GCA_937859895.1 uncultured Bryobacterales bacterium
ACCACCCAAGACAGGTTATGGGAGAGAAGGTGGGAATACCGAGCGAACAGCATCCCGACAGGAACCACGATGATCCCAAGAGCCAGTAAACTTGCTGGGTTTGGTCGTACGGGTCGTTTTCGAACGGCCCAGATAACGACGCTTACGAAAAGAATAAAGGCTGCGACAATGAACATGCCGAAACGCTCCAGATCAGGCATTGAAACTCCTTAGGTAAGCCCGCCGTCCCACGTACCCCGAAACCAAGAGAACTGCGTAGGACAGCCAGATCCAAGGCGATTGAGCACGGAAGAAGGTCCAGTTGGGGGAGGTATGCATTAGGGACGGGATGACGGCGATGTACGCTAAAGCGTCAAAGGCAAACGAGAGAAAAATCCACACGACCAGCAGTTTGGCGCATTCGGCCATGCTGGCGTCGCGTTTGAATTTCATCTTTTGTAAATAGCGATATATCAGCCATGCACTGACGGCAGGCATGAGGGTGAACACACTTACCCACATCGCAGTAGGACTTAAGAAGAAATAGGTGGCAAAACCGAGGATCGTCGCTATCGCGTACATAGTTGCAAAGCTGCTCACGATCTGCCATATCCTGATCACAGCGGGTATCCTCCGAGTGCTCCCTACTACGAACGGTTTCTCAGCTTTGTTCCGCATTCCCCAGATTTATTCACGTCAGCTTGCTCTACAGCAGTCCAAGGCTAATAATGCCCGCGAGAGACCTGCTCCGCTTAGCGTACGGTTTTTGACGTTTGGTGTGGTGACCCCATTTTTGGGCGCACTTGCGATCGCGGTGACCTCTGGCATGGGAGTGAATCTTGGCGGGTTTGGCGCTTCCGCTTGATGAGCATTGAACCCGCTGCCAAGCCCACTGCCGCCAACACAAAGCTTCCCGGTTCAGGTGTGGGGGTTGCGACAAAGCCGACCCTGCCGGCAGCCGTGTCTGCAAATCCCGAAACTTGTCCGAGGTCATTGAGCCCGGCGACATCCGCGGAGAGGAACGTACTCGGAAAGTCCAGCCGGGTCGAAAGGCCGTTCGGATTCGAAACGAAAAAGCCGTTCGCCATGGAGAACACCAAACTGCTCGAGTAAGCCAACTCCTGCCCAACGTCGTTTAGGGCGCGAAGTGAAATATGCGTGGCGTGCACACCGTAAATTACTGTGAACGAGCCGTTTTTGAACACTGCCGAAAGCGGACCAGAACTGCCGTCGTTGTAAATCCCGCCGATCTCGCCACTATTGTTGATGCTGTTCGGCAGAAACGTAGCACCGATCGGCCCACTGAAGCCTTGATAATTTCCGCTCGCGTCGGTAAAGAAGCCGAGCTTTGCGTTGCTGGCGCCATCGACATAAGTTCCGACAATCTGGCCAAGGTCATTGATGCCAGTGACCGCGGTGCCGTTGGAACTGGGATAGGCAACGGTACTGAAAGCACCATGATCGTACAGAAAGCCATGTTGCACTCCACCGGAGACAGTTGCTCCTCCCACGACTTCCAGGTTGTTTATGGAAATGGACTGCGTGCTCGGAGCGCCCGCTTGCGGCACGGCGAAAGTCGTCGCGACTCCATTGTCATAGACGAATCCATAGGAGCCAGCGGAGAGCTCGGTGAATCCCGTCACCTGACCGAGATTGTTGATGCCCGTTGCCCGCGTAGCGCCGGCCGACACACTGAAAGTCTTATAAGAGTAAGAATCAGCCCGAATCAACTGGGCTGACGTGATAAGTACAAACAATCCTATGAGGAATCTACTTTCCCGATGCATGGGTCTCCTAACAAACAGGTATGAATGCTCCCGAGCAAGCAAGAGAGCCGACTGATCGTATCAAAGAGCTGATTAATGGGCGAAGACTTCTTGCAGGCGCCATGCATAGAACGGGAACTTCGCGGTTAGTTCCGCTACTTCCGCGCTGCGTCTCTGCAATAGCTTCGGGAGACGTAATGTTGTTCAGCACTTTACCGATCAGATGAGCTACTGTGCGCATTTCCGATTCACCGAAGCCGCGAGTTGTTACCGCCGGACTGCCAACCCTGATCCCGCTCGGGTTCAAGGGCGGATCCCGGCACATCCGCGTAAACAGCCTCAATCCCGGATTGATCGAGACCGAAGGAACCTCTGGAATTCTTGGGGGTGAGTTGTACGATGCTGCACTGAAGACTACGCCGCTCGGCCGCATCGGGCAGCCGCAAGATATCGGCCGTATTGCCGTGTTCCTAGCTTCCGAAGATTCTTACTGGGTGAACGGACAAACCATCTTTGCCGCTGGTGGACAAACGCAGTAGCTGTTAGGGGCGGACGGGACACTTGCTCCTGCAAGCTCCGCAGCATTTTCAAGGTCCGGGTCCGAGTTAGAACAAAGTGAAGGAATAGTCTTGCCGTCACTTACTCATCAGTAACCCGCCAAGCATCGATCTCGTGCCGCCGTTCGGGATCATGTTGGCAAATCCTGCGCTCTTGGGCAGATGGGATAGTCGCTGAAATAAGGTGCCAGGACGCCTACCGTGTGCCGGCACTTACGATGCGTGTCTGCCCTCATTGCTGCGGTTAGAAGAAGCGCCTCACTCATGTTCTCGAATCATACGCCGTAGTGTGTAGTGGAGGCAGTAGCATGCCTATTTTCAATCCAAATGCCTGGAATCTATTAGATATGTAATACTTAGAACGTCTGAGCACTTTGCCCATTCTTCAGGGAACCTGAACTAAGTCGGACTCTGAACCTACTTTCTTACACAAACTATCGCTTTCGGGCGCTGATACTTTTATGGTTTAGTTTGGCTTATTCCTGTTTGCTTTCAAACGGCTTGTAAGCCTTGAGAGGATCGAGGATATGCAATTTGCTTACGACGGATTTATACAACAGGACAACATTAGGTGTTTCCGCTTTCATCGTATTTGCGATGAAAAGATTAAAGAAGTTTTCCAAATACAAGTTGGCCTTCGGTTGTTCTCTCAGCACCGGGTTCTAGTACAAGACGGCCCTCGTTTCTGTCTAAAGCTTCTAAACGCGGTCTCTGTCGATCGTTTTGTAGATTTGACTCAATTTCATAATTACCGTGTTGTAAGTACTGATTTTACTTCTCTACTCGCAGAGCGAGCACAACAGGTTGCGGCTAAACAGATACAAACTAGGTCATCAACAACAGCCATTCCAAAACGTATGAACGGCTCGTTTGCTTACTTGAACGCCTCCATTGTAAGGCCCTAACTTTCCCAGTGGGGTCAGCCGGGAAGGTCGAGTATCGAAATTGCCACAGTAGTCAAGAAAGACTTATGGCGACTCTAATGGAAAGATGGAACAGGATATGAAAGATTCCAAGAGTTTCTGGAATTGGCGCGGCATCTATATCGGATACCGTTTGAATGATTCGTTGTTCTCCTCTGACGGACGGCAACTCGGGTTGTTCTATGAAGGAGACGAAGTCTATGCCTGCGATGGTCACTACTTAGGCGAGATTCGAAGTAGAGATCGTTTGATCAGCAATACGGCCAAGAAGTGGTGGATGCGTAGCTTTGTTAAACCGTCTGTGCGTAAGCAAGTACCGGGATATGCTAATGCTACTCCAAACGAAATGCTTGCCAGCTTTGAGGACTTTTCCATAAATTAAAGAAAACATGTTCCTCAAGCCAGTCATTTCGTTGGCACTACGTTGATCGACCTGGCTGGTCGCCTAGTGTTTCTCTTCCGCGCTGGAGCAGAGGCGTTGAGCGCAGTGTCATAGATGTCAATGCAGCCTGTCGTGATTGACACTGAAATCGTTCTCGTATTGAAACTTACCTGATGTAAGGGAGTAAGAGAAATGGTGAGTGTGTTGATAGCTGACGACAACCGTCCTTTCCGAGACATAGTACGGCCGGTGGTGGAAAGCTATCCCGCTCGCGTCATTAACTGAAGCCGACAACGGTCAAGATGCGATTGAGGCTGTAGCACGCCAACCACCCGATTTAGTTCTACTCGACATATCGATGCCCGTCATGAATGGCCTCGTTGCTGCTCGGAGTCTTTGCGCTTCCTGGCCTCAAATCCCAATCCTCATGGTTACGGATCATACGGACTCCGCCTACTTGGAAGAAGCTTTCCGCTGTGGTGCACAGGGGTATGTCTCTAAGCGAAAAAGTCTGGTCAGAGCTTATCTCCGCTATGCAAGCCGTCCTCGAGGGTAGAAGCTACTGTTCGTCATAACCCCAAGCGCAGCTCAAGATGGGATGACCTTACCAAAAGTCTGCTTTGCTTTTGCGTTGAATAAAGGACGTTGTTATGCACGATGACCCCGTGTGTTGCAAATCCGGTTCGTTTGCGCAACTCCGGAAGACTCCTTTCAGTCGCCCAATCACCTCAACTTCCGCTATTGCTACTTATCGTTACCGACGATTGTCCATCGTCGAAGTGCCCCTTAGAATGAGCCAGACTCCGAGCGGAACTTCGTACAGCAGAATTGGAATCCAAAGCCAGGACACGATTTTCCCCGGCAGCACCGTCGCGACATACAACGGCACACAAAGCAGTTGCAGCCCTATGGTGATGACTCCGGTCCAGGCCATCCAGCGTGGAATGAGCCTCCCCACGAGCAGCAAGTAGGCAAAGAGAAATCCACCCACGACGAAACAGAACTGGCCAAAGAGATTGTCCGGCCGACTCAAGATTTCATCAGCGATCGCGAGGCACCCGGCGTTGCTGGCGCACGCGGGATCAGAAGTGGTCGCCAGCTTCATAAGTTCCAGTTTGCTTAGGAGGGGGATAAATCCGGTGAGACCCTCGCCGAAGCGGAAGGCCATCGCGAGCAGGGCAAGCGTCGCGTCGACCGTCCGCGAGAGCCGGTATAGAGTCACGGCTAAAATAACGCCACAGACAATTTGAACTAGATCGAGCATTACCGTCACCTGAGCGATGCGAATTGTGTTGCGCAGGGATGCCAGCATTTGTGATGTGTTCGCGCCTGTGGTGGTTTTTCCAGCTAGGACGGCTGCCGACATCGTGAAGACGATGTAGGTGAGGTAGGCGTAACCCGCCAACCTGCTTCGGCACGTTGCGTCATTGTTAATCTCTAACTGCTGAGGCGTTTTGCACGGCATCCCACTGCATGCGATCAATACCTTTCATCCAGAGCCAGAGCGTTAACGCGATCATCGCTAGAAACATGGGCACAACTACGTAGGGCAGGTTGTACTGTGGCGCGAGGACAATGAGAAAGTTTTCTGTGACGAAGCTTGCACCGCCGAGCATGAGCAACCCGCCTAAGGCCTGTGGCAGATAGCCGCAACGCAGGATCAGGTAGCCCCGAATCAACGCGGCGGTACCGTAGAAACAGCGAAAATGCCGTTGACGTATCCGTAAATTGAGAGACAAAGATACGTGAGCGCCTCTTTAGCGTCCGTCGAGACGGCTCGAGCGACATCAGCATCCACGACCGGAAGCGCTGCTGCAAAGTACAGCATCTCTCCTGCAATGTAAATGGAGGTCGCCATCAAACCGAAGCACACCGCAAGAACGCCAAGTTGCGGCTGACAGGTCGAAGCAGCGCATAAAGCAAGACATTGAGCGTAATGTCGCAAACCGCTTCGACGAGATAGGCGACAAAGCTGGCTCGAAAGAGTCCTACCGAACTAGCTACTTTGTGCGCCGTCCCCCCTACATCGTTGGCTAGAAGGAGTGTATTCGGCACGTGCGCTTCACCCCACCCGCCAGCGACGAGGGTAATAACGTATAGAATCCCGATCCACTGCCCGTACTTGCGAGCTGTACCAGCGTCCATGGAAAACCTCGAAGCGTAGCAAGATACGTCTACTTTAGAGACAGAGTTCCCAAAAAATGCAGGAACGAGCGTTCGACTTTCCAAACTAAGCTGCGTGCGGTTGTTCCGGCTGAATTAGTCCCGACAAACGATAGGTTCCTATCGGAAGTGCGAGACGGACAAGAGAACAGG
>CALMAV010000401.1:0-1885 GCA_937859895.1 uncultured Bryobacterales bacterium
ACTGAGAATCGCTGCTGGCAGGGCGTAGTCTCGCAAATCAGCTTTGAATCCAAGCTTTACGTTAGCCTCTACAGTGTCCAGACCTCCATCCTGTAACTCGTACGCACGCAGCTTGTTTAGTAGCCCGATACCGCGACCTTCCTGGTGTTCGTATATCAGCAAGCCCCGTTGCTCAGCGACAATCTGATCAATCGCCAACTCCAACTGCGCACGGCAATCACAGCGCAGGCTATGAAACACATCGCCGGTCAAACACTGCGAATGAATGCGCACCAGTAACGGCCCACCAGCTGGACTGACATCGCCAAGCTTGAGCACGACGGCTTCTTCAGTCACGGTAGGACGAACGCCCTCAAAGCCAAAAATTCGAAATTGCCCGAAGCGGCTCGGGAAGTTGGCTTCAGCAACTTTTTTCAACTGGAAATCGGAAGATGGCAAAGACACTCCTATTATAGGAGCGAGATGAAGCTCTTTCCGATTCATCCATCATGCTCGATCAACAGCAACTAGCAGCCCTGCTGGTGAAAGTGGCCGTCGCAGCCTCTATCGCCAGCATTCTCATGCGATTCGCGCGCATACAGAAGTGGCTGCTACGTGATGAGCGATCGGTCGCCGAACGGCTCCAGCTGGCGTTTACGTTCTCGGTTATATTCGGGGCCAGTGCAGGCGTGCGCATTTTGAGCCATCACCAATATCAAGCTATCGATTTAGCACTCGAGGGCGCGCAGATCGCGGGACTTCTGGGCGGCTATGTGACCGGCCTCCTTACCGGGCTGCTGGTGTCGCTGCCCGATATGTTCGACGGGAAGTTCATGTCGATGCCGCTGTTTGCAGCTGCAGGCATTCTGGGCGCATTGATGCACGATTTGGCTCCGGAAAGAGAGGATGTCTGGCACTTCTCTCCATTTGTGGATCTAAATCTGTATCGACTTCTACGGCAGGTCTCGCGCATGAACCGGAGTGCGATACAGAGACGAGTGGTGGATCGCGCGGCGTTCAACCTTGGATGTAATGCCATTGTGTTCATCACCGAAGCGCTGCGATGGGCGGTGGTCGTCACCTTCACCGTTCACGGCACGTTCTTCATCTTCGAGCGGGGGCTTCACCTTGACTTGGGGACGTTCTTAATCTGCGCGGTGACAACGCTGTTTGCCGTGTCGCTTCCCATCAGAATCTGGAGCAGCTTTCGAACCGAGAGGCAGCTGGAACTGCAGCAGGTTCGGCTGACCGAGGCGCGCCTGACAGCGTTAACAAACCAGATCAACCCGCATTTCCTGTTCAATACGCTGAACTCGATCTCAACCTTAATTCGACTGGACCCGGACCGGGCACGCAGCATGATCTTGAAACTCTCGAAGATCCTGCGGCGGCTACTGCGCAAGACGGAGAACTTCTCTCCCCTGCACGAGGAGATCTCCTTCATCGATGACTACCTGGGCATTGAAATGGTGCGCTTTGGGGACAAATTGCGCTTCCAGAAAGAAATTGAGCCGGGCACTCTCGACCGAATGGTGCCCAGCATGATCCTGCAACCGATAATCGAAAACAGCATTAAGCATGGGCTTGCGAACAAAATCGATGGCGGAACGGTCTGGCTTCGCACGTGGCTGGACGGAACGAGCCTGTTTATCGAAATCGAAGATAATGGCCTGGGAATTAAAGAGAAGAGGTTGGCCGGAATTTTCGAAGAGGGCAACGGTGTCGGCGTTAGCAACGTGAACGAGCGGTTGCGGGTTCTATTCGGCAGCGGCTATCGCTTAACCGTAGACAGTACGCCAGGGGAAGGGACCAAGACCTTGATCGAGATGCCGGATCTGGATTCGTACGGCGCCGAAAACGGTCTGGCTATGCTGGCGGGTAAGTAAGGCCAGCGCATGCCCGCGGC
>CALMAV010000401.1:1895-5038 GCA_937859895.1 uncultured Bryobacterales bacterium
CTTCAGCCCTGTGATCGGTCAGCGTTTAGACCGGCCAGAACTCCACGCATGTAAGCGAGGCTCTTCTGCATCCCCGGCATGGGATTGCTTTCCTCAATCTCATATTCCAGGTTGACCGAAGCCTGGTAACGGAGCCTGGCCAATTCAAGAAAAATTTGCGAAAACGGCAGCTTACCGTCGCCTACCGCTACCTGACTAGTCTTCACCATAGAATCGGCGAGATCCTTCACGTGCATGTCAAGGAGTCGCGGCCCTGCATCGGCCATTGCCTTCACGATGTTCGTACCCGTCCGCGACGTGTGACCAATGTCGATACACAGCCCACAGCGAGGGTCCATCGTCCTAACAATATTGAGAACACTTTCGGGTGTGGGGAAGTGCTTGTCTTCAGGACCGTGATTGTGGACGGCTATTTTGATGTTGTACTCCTTCACAAACTTCTCCAGTTTGGGAAGAGTGACCTCAGTAGGAGCGCAGACTATTAAGGGGAAACCAGCACGTTTGGCGTACTCGAACTTGCTGCGGATATCAGCTTCGTCATCTTTGTCGAAGGCCACGTTACCGCAGCCAACAAGGATGATTCCGGCGTCGCTAAACTCCTTGCGGGCCGCCTCGATCTCAGCAGGCGAGCTGTTCAACGGCAAGTGGAAGTCCTTCACGTTGAGATACGGCGTTCCCAGCGTCTTCATCATTGAAATGACTTGTGCGCGGGTGAACTTTCGCAGCGAGTAAGAAGCTATGCCGAGCTTGATATCTGCTGGTGGAAGAGGGATGTCTTGCGCCACGGCGAGCGATCCTGACCCAAGAGCGACGGCCGCTGTTGAAGCGACTCCCATCCATTGCCGGCGAGAAAGTGCCATAACTAGATTGCCTCCAACTCCTCTTCGAGCATCTGTTTCTGATAAAGCTCGGAATAGTAGCCGCCCCGGTTCTGCAGTTGAGCATGGGTGCCCGACTCCACAATCCGACCTTGGCTTAAAACGACTATACAGTCTGCGTTCTGCACAGTCGAGACACGGTGGGAAATCAAGACGGTAGTGCGGTGACGCATAACATTAGCCAGGGCACGGAGAATGCGCTCTTCGGTGACTGTATCGACGCTGGAGAGTGCATCATCCAAGATCAGGATACGCGGATTGCGAAGAATCGCCCGGGCAATGGCGGTACGCTGCTTCTGACCGCCGGAGAGGGTGAGGCCGCGCTCACCGATCACCGTTTCGAGACCGTTTGGAAAGCCTTCGATATCGCTGGCCAGTCCGGCTACCTCTGCCGCCCACCGAATCCGGTCCGGCGTTGCATCTGGAACACCCCAAGCAATGTTTTCGGCCAGCGTAGCACTGAACAGAAACGTCTCTTGCGGAACGAAGCCAATCTGGCGACGGAGGGCCTCCGGTGAGAATTGGCGCAGATCCACTCCACCCAGTTCGACGGCCCCGGTAGTGGGGTCCATTAATCGTGCGATGAGGTTGACGAGCGTGGTTTTGCCGCTGCCGGTGTGACCAACAACTGCAACTGTCTGACCGGAGTGGAAGGTGAGATCGATGTGAGAAAGCGCCTCACGGGTGCCGAAGCTTACGCCTACATTGCGAAACCGAATCTCGTCAGAGAATCGCAGGGGGTCTAGTTCATTGGACTCGGGCGCCGCTACCGTCGGCCTTTCGTGCAGGATTTCGTTAATGCGATTTAGCGAGGCAGTCCCGCGTTGCATCAGGTTTACCACCCAGCCAAAAGCGATCATGGGCCAGATGAGAATACCCATGTAGGTGTTGAACATGACAAAGCTGCCAAGGCTGATCTTATGAGCCAATAACTGACGGCCCCCGGCCCAAAGCACTAGAAGGAAGGTAACGCCGATTAACGCTTGCAACAGTGGCATAAACATGCCCTGGATGCGGGCAAGCCCGATGTTTTCGCGGATGTAGTCCTGATTTAGGCTTTCGAACTGCGCAACTTCCGCCTGCTCTTGAGCATAGGCACGCACTACGCGCACGCCTGACAGATTCTCCTGCACACGGCTGCTGATATCGGAAAACATCCTCTGGATCTGTTCGAAGCGGGAGTGGATCTTACGCCCAAAAAAGATTACCGCAACAGATACGAACGGTGCCGGCGCTAGCGATATAAGCGTCAGGGACAAATCAGTACGGGCCATGACGGCAACGGCGAGGATTAGCATCACCAGCGTTTCGCTCCAGTACATGATGCCGGGGCCCAGCATCATGCGGACAGCGTTCAAATCATTGGTGCTGCGGGCCATGATGTCACCCGTGCGGTAGCGCGAAAAGAAGTCCTGCGACAATTCGACCAGATGGCGGAAGAAGTCGTTCCGAAGATCAAATTCAATATCGCGTGAGATGCCGATAAGGATTACCCGCATCCAGTACTGAAACAATCCCTTCAAGAGCGAGAGCCCGATCAACAGGCAGGCCAGGAGCAGGACGGTCCGCAAGCGGAACCCCTTGGTGAGCGAATCGACGCCGTACTTGATTACGACCGGCAGGGATGCGACGAGCAAGTCTTTTACCAGCAGCGAGCCGATCCCGAGTGCCAAACCACCGCGGTAGCGAACCAGGTAAGGCCTGAGAGTTCCTAAAGACTTGAGCATTCAGGCTCCCACAGCGGTAGCGATCGTTTTAAGCCATTCATAGACAAAAGTTTTCTGGCCCGTGCGCGTGTGCCACCAGGTTCCAGGCGAGAAAAAAGAATCTGGGGCTGGAACCACGATTACGTGAAGAGATGGATTCTGCAAGCGCATCAGCCCAGCCGCCCGCCGTGTGTGATAGAGGCTCGTTACCAGGATAATCTGCCGGGCCCCACGTGATTTCAAAATTTGGCCGATATAGGCCGTTTCGGCGCGTGTGGAACTCTTATCGTGAGGTAGTGGAGTGAAGATTGAACTCGGAAAGCCATTGCGCCGCGCATACTCAATCATGTTGTCCGATTCGTGGCCAAGCAGGGTGAGGGGCCCACTTACCAGCACAGCAGGAGCGTAGCCGGCCTGGCGAAGCTCAGCCGCCTTCAGGATGCGGTCGCCGTATTCATCCCCGCCCAGAACAACGATTGCGTCTGACTTCTGAACGGGATCGCTTTCGATCAGGTACTGGCCCGCGGCAGTCAGAATGGGGACGCGCGCAACATAAAGC
>CALMAV010000401.1:5048-8002 GCA_937859895.1 uncultured Bryobacterales bacterium
ACATAAAGCGCTATTGCAATTGAAACAATCCCAAGAAACAGGGGAAAGCATCCGGTACGAGCTTGCGACCGGAAAGGCCGAGATTTGAAGGTCAGAGCTAATCCTCGTGTGAGGTTGTCGAGGGATCTTTGCTACGCGCATCCAGCCGCCCGACACTCTTCAGCTTCCGGTACATCCGCTCAATCTCATCTTCATCGTCACGGCTCAACATGCGAACAGGACCACTCTCGGTCGCCTCAGCACCGGTTTGTTCCTTAATATTGTTCCAGGTCCAGTAGTCGCGGTAGGCAATGCCATCGAAGGTGGCCAGTGTAGAGTGTCTGCGCAATTGCATCAGCAGCCTGGCAATGCGCTCGGGTTCCCCGGGGAAGACCACGAGTTTACGACGCGAGTTAGTCAGCCTTAACTTCAGAACCAGTGGCGACAAAAACCGGCTTCGATTGATCTCCCTCACTTCACGCCAGGCAATGGCGCGTTCACCGATATTGAACTGGTTATGGCTGACCCGGATCGGTGGCCGTAGGGAAAGCCAGAGCAGCAGCAAAGCAGTGATCGCACACAGAGCTCCGGGAATTAGGGCGTAGCGGGCCTGAAATCCACAGGCAATGCAAACAGCAGAGCCGGCAAGCGCAGCCCACCCTACTCTCGCGTATGAACGCGAGGGCAGATATATTTCGACGCTCGGCTCCATAATCATTAGGCTACTCCCAGGTGTTATTAGCGTCAATGAATCTTCTAGTTTCCGACAGTCTCAGCGGAAATCCAGCCAGCCATCTGACACCCTTTACGAATGTAGTCTAGTCCGCTGAGGGTCGTAAAGATTGCCGTTAATGCAATTGCCATTCGAACAAGGAAAAGAACGAAAAAGTGGGAAAAGGAGAGCTGGAGTAGAACTAGCAGGACCAGAATGATTTGGAAAAAGGTGCTGAACTTGCCGACCCGAGTCGGACGGAACCCTTTCAGGCCTCGCAATGTTCGCAGCAGCACCGCACCCCCAACAATGATCAGGTCGCGAGCGATTACTAGAATAAAAAGCCAAGGTGGAATGGCCCCAATGATGCCCAGGGTGACAAAGAGCGTAACGAGCATTGCTTTGTCAGCGAGGGGATCAAGAATGACTCCGGTCTGGCCTTTGGCACCTAGCTTCCGGGCCGCATACCCATCCAGCCCGTCACTAATACCTGCCAAAATCGCTATGATCAGGGCAGTCCGATACTCTCCTCGCAGGAGGTAAAACGCCATAACAGGTGACCCAACGAGCCGAAAAGCTGTTATGAGGTTCGGAACATAGCGAGAGACGAACACTTAAAGCACAATGATAGCGGGGAAACCTCAAGGGAGGGGTAAGCGCGTACAACGCGTTTGAGATAACAGCTACTCACAGGGCGAATCTGCCGGTGAAGCTAGAGTTGGCGGCTCTAGTGATTTCGTCCAGGAAGAAACACCTGAGATGCCGGGTGACTATCAAGGAAGAGATGACCACTGACGAGCCACATAAGGAACATAAACGCCAGAAGCACAGTAGAGATGATGGACACCGACTTCCAGCAGATCCGAGGAGTGAGATCTTTGTGTACCATTCAACCGAAACGACTATTAGCAGCGCACTAGCGTTACAAGAAATGTACGAAGCCCGGAAACGCTGTAAAGATCAAACGTTTCGGGCTCCGCTAACTAGAGATTTGGTTCCCCGCTACTAAGCGGAGCGCCGGAACAGCGCATGATAAATGACAAGGACAAGGATAGATCCAATGACAGCCACAACCAAACTGTAAAGGTTTAGACCATTCACACCTTGAGCCCCGAACATGCTGAATACCCAGCCGCCAACGACTGCTCCAACAATACCTAATATAATGTCGAGGAGTAGACCTTCACCCCTCTTATTTACAATCTTGCTTCCGATAAAGCCAGCAATCAACCCCAAGATCAGCCAAGCAATAAATCCCATAATATTCTCCTTCCAACGCGTGCCGATTCTTATACGGCATATTCGCTCCACAGTTAGAGACTTCCACACCTGAACCGTTTCCGAGAGATTACGAAAGTGCTCTTGGCAACCGTTTCAACTTATTAAAACAGTTCCAGTACGTTTGTATGTTGTATTCCAAAGACACTTGTAGTCTGAAGTAAGAAAGCTACTTAGTTCGAGAGTAAATAGGAGTTTATGGAGCAAGGGAGAGTATTAGAGAAGCAGCCGCCATTTTGGTGGGCTGGTTACGTTCCAGCTGCTTTGCTGGTGGGTTCTTTGCTGTACTTACTCGTCACGGTAGGAGGAAGCATACTCATTCCGCTCCTGCTTGCCTTTGCCCTCACGTTCATGCTCGAGCCGCTGGCCGTTCGGCTACAAAAGACGGGCCGCTCTCGATCTTCGGCGGTATTACTGACGCTGCTCAGCGCGATCATGATCTTACTTCTGGTTCTGGTTTTCCTGCTTCCCAGCGTGTATCACCAATTGATCGAGTCGATCGACAAGCTGCCGCTGGCTTTGAGGGCTGTTGCTGCCAGAGCGCAAAGGCTTCTTGGCTACGCAAGGGAGCACCTCAGTCCGGAGGTATATGGACAATTGCAGTCTTCCATCTCAGACTTCCAAAAGCAACCGACAGCGCTAGTTTCTCGTGCAGGCACATGGCTTTCCAAAGGCTTGCTGGGCCTTGTCAGTGTGGGCTCGGCAGCGGTGGGGTTAGTGATAGTCCCGTTCTTTGTTTACTATCTTCTGCTGGATCTTGATCGGCTGAAGCAATTGCTGGAGGAACAGATCCCGCTTCGATATCGCGGTGTAGGCTCGAAATTATTTGACGAGGTGGGCGACGTCCTGCGCGGCTACGTGCGAGGCCGCTTTCTGATTGCCTGCATTATGGCTGCAATCTACAGTTTGGGGCTTCTGATTTTAAATGTTCCACTATGGGCGGGAATCGGTTTAATTGCAGGGGTAGTCGGCATTATTCCTTACC
>CALMAV010000401.1:8012-16243 GCA_937859895.1 uncultured Bryobacterales bacterium
TTACCTGGGAGTTACTAGCGGATTCGTACTTGCCGTGGCTTTTGCGGCATTGGATCGGGCCGGAGTCGGGCGACTTGTTGGTGTGGCGGTGGTATTTGCAATCGCTCAAATGACTGAAGACTACGTTCTTACCCCGCGTATTATTGGCGGAAAGCTTGCACTACATCCGATGCTTGTCTTCATAGCTTTGATCATTGCCGGTGACTTATATGGACTTCTGGGGCTGGTGCTTGCCATCCCGGCTCTCGCCGTGATCAAAGTATTCGTCAAATTCTTTGATGAGCTTTACTTGCGATCTAACTTCTATCGTGCCCCGGCCGTTTCATCGTCAGGCCAGATCCAGGATAAAAGCCGAGCTCAGGAAGCCGCGGACGCTCTGGTAGCACCAAGCCGAAGTTAGCACTTCATCGATAGGGAAATTGGTGGGACTGATCTAACAAATCCCACCCGTTTTACTACTTCTTCTTGCTAACGCCGGACTTGGTGTGAGCTTCTTTTGAAGCTTCGTGCGCCTTCGTGGAATGTTCGTGCGCAGCCTGAGAATGCTTGTCACCCTCCTCATGGTTGCCCTTTTCATGATGCTCAGCGGCAGTCTTGTGAGCCTTTGCAGCGTTTTCGTGATGCTCGGCGGCCTTCTTGTGTGAGTCTTTTGGCATGTACGTGATACCTCTGATTGTTTGGAAGCGACCCTGTCCCATAAGGTTTCAAATCGGCTTTTCAGCAAAAAGGCATTGTTTCTTGCGCGCTCTGCCCTATTCGCTCTAGGCGCTGTGATTGCGTCTGGCATTCGGCTGGCGGCACAAAGTCCAGAGGATGCCCTGGCACTTCAGCAGAAAGGGGATTGGGCCGCTGCCGAGATTGTGTGGCGGCAACTGACGCTCTCCGCTCCGGCAGACTTCCGTTACTGGACCAGCTTGGGCGCCTGCCTTGCGCATCAGGGTCGATTTGGAGAGGCTATCGAGGACTACCGTAAATCGCTTCGACTCAGTCCGCACGACCCACAGACAAACTTCAACTTGGGTCTCGCTTACTTTAAAACCGGAAAACTGGAGCGTGCGATCCAGCCACTGACAGTTGCGGAAGGTGCATTACCGCAGGGGGCGGAGCAAATCCGGCTGGTGCTGGGAATGAGCTACTACGGAACAGGCCAGGCGTCCAAGGCCATTCCTTACCTGGAGGGGGCCGCAGGGCACGAGCCGGCAAATGCCGAACTGCAACTAACGCTGGCTCGCGCTTATTTGCAGGCAAATGCGTTCGATAAAGCGCGCGAGCAGTTTGTACGCATGCTCAGCGTCAACCCGGACTCGGCGCAGGTCCATTTGCTGTTGGCACAGGCCTACGACGGGCTCGGCAAGAGTGAGGAAGCGCTGCAAGAGTTTCGGCTTGCGACCAAGCACGGCGGCACACGTGGAGCTCACTTTGGCGCAGGTTACTTGTTATTGCGCGATAAGCATTATGATGAGGCAATTACTGAATTCCGCACAGAACTTACGGCGAATCCGAACGACTATGCAGCGCTTGGCTACTTGGGGGATGCCCTGCTGAAAGCCGGCAGCAGAGAGGATGCCTCCTCTTCGCTGAGAGCGTCAATTGCCGTCGAAGATAAGCTCTGGATCACGCACTTTGACTTAGGGATCATTGCTCAGACAGAGAAGGACTACCCTGGTGCAATCGATGAATTCAGGCGAGCGATTGCGGCAGACGCCAGACGACCTGAGGTCCACTATCGGCTGGCGCAGGTATACGCTGCAGTTGGCCGAAGGGGTGAAGCGGAAGCGGAACGGCACAAAGTACAGTCACTTCATGCGGAACGAAACGATGATTTAGTTATTAAGGTCACAGGCACAAGCCAGTAGTCTAGTTGATTATGATTAGGGTTTGATAAGATCTTCCTCAGCTTCAAACGCTATTTAAAAGGGGATCGATCTTGTGAGACTGCCACGTGTGCTTCTCTGTTTTATCGGCTTAGCCTTTGCCTCAGGACTCTCCTGGGCACAGGAAACAGCCACCATGCTCGGGACTGTCACCGACCCTGCCGGTGCAGTGGTACCTAATGCAACAGTGACTATCATCAATACCAATACCGGAGCGAGCCGGAATTTAGCCACTAATGAGAGCGGCTCATACAACGCGCCTCAGCTTCAGATTGGCAACTACATGCTGCTGGTAGAGGCGCCTGGCTTTAAGAAATATGAGCGCAAAGATATTGTTCTAAACGTTAATGCCACCCTGCGTGAGAATGCCGCTTTGCAGATTGGACAGGCGCAGGAAAGCATTACGGTGGAAGCGAACGCAATTCAGGTTCAATCGGACACCAGTGAACAAAGTAGTGTCATCACCGGAACGCAGATTGCAAACCTCGATACAAACGGGCGCAATCCGGTTCAGTTAGCCACACTGGTTCCCGGCGCGGCCAGCACGGTCTCAGACTTCAACGCGCCGACAGCTCTGGCGAGCAACAACAATATCAGCTTCAACGGGCAGCGACCGCAGCACAACATCTGGCGGATTGACGGCGGCGAAGCTTACGACCGTGGGAGCGGCGGCGGCATGATCGTTAATCCCTCTCCGGATGCACTGGCTGAGTTTCGCGTCATGACCAGCAACTACAGCGCACAATTCGGCGCGGCCTCCGGCGGCACTATCAGCATGGCCCTTAAGAGCGGCGCTAAAGATTTTCATGCCGCAGCTTGGGAGTTCAATCGAAACGATGCCTTCGATGCTAAGGACTTCTTCGCTAATCGAAACGGAACCGCGAAACCGGTATTGCGTTACAACGCTTATGGATTCAACATTGGCGGTCCGGTTTTTATCCCAAAAGTTTACAATCGCAGCCGGGAAAAGACGTTTTTCTTCTACAACATGGAGTGGCGCAAGCTGGTTCAGGGCAATCAGATTACCGTGACAGCGCTGCCCGCAGCTGCCTTCAACGGTGATTTCAGCGGACTTAGTCCGATCACGGTTCCCACTACTGCTGATCAGGCGGCCACGGCGCGTTTTGCTGCAGCAGGTGTAACCCCAGGCACGCCATTTACGGGTAATAAAATTCCCGCCAGCCTACTGGACCCGAACGCGCTTGCATTCCTGAACAGCGGTGCGTTTCCGAAGCCAAATACTCCAGATGGCCGCTACTCGCGAGCGGCCCCTGTCCCTACGAACCTCCGAGAAGAAATCGTCCGAATAGATCATCGCTTCAATGACAAGCTGGCGCTGATGGGCCACCTGATCTACGACTCCAGTGATCAATCCTATGCCACTAGTCTTTGGAGCAATGATACGTATCCTACAGTAGGCACAATCCTGACGGCTCCGTCCTACAGCACGGTAATCACCCTTACTCACAGTATTAGTCCAACCGTAGTGAACGAAATCACCTATAACTTCAATGGCAATAAGCTGCACTTATTTCCGACTGGTAACTACCAACGGCCCGCTGACTTCAACGTGCCTCAATACTTCCCGGCAAACAACCTCAACCGGCTTCCAGTTATTAGGTTAGGCAACCCTTATAACGTCACCTACGACACGGGCTCCTGGCCGTGGAATAACGTATATGGCGCACATGGAATCAGCGACAATCTGTCCTGGTCGAAAGGCAATCACAACCTGCAATTTGGCGGTTCCTACTTGCGCAGCTATAAGCAGCAGGATATCTTCGGCTACACGAATGGTGACTTCAGCTTTGACGGCAGCGCGACAGGCAACTCCTTTGCTGACTTCCTACTCGGCTACGCTCACAGTTACTCTGAAGTTGCCTTACAGGACGCGGTAAATATCCGGTTCAACCAATTTGGTCTTTATGCGATCGATAACTGGCGCGTGAACAACCGGCTGACACTGAACCTCGGCGTTCGCTGGGAAGGTATTCCGCATGCTTACGACACGAATGGGCGTCTATCAAACTTTTATCCAGGGTTGTATAACCGTGCTAATCAACCAATCTTCAACTCAGACGGTAGTCTAAGTCCAACTGGACCAGGCTTCTCCACCGTACCTGGAATTGCGCTCTCCTCTACGCCGTTCTATCTGAATGGAGTCGGATTGGCAGGCAAGAATGGCATCCCCAATGGTCTGGTGAACAATCACTGGAATAACTGGGGTCCACGCGTCGGGTTCGCCTATGACGTTTTTGGAAATCAGAAAACAATCGTTCGCGGGGGTGTAGGTCTCTTTTACGAGCGCATCCAAGGAAATGACGTTTACAACCTGGGTCCTAACCCACCCTTCTCCTTTGATCCAAGTGCAAATAACGTTTATCTATCGAACCCGAGACAGAGCTATCAGACCGGACGTGCTGCCGATCAGCCATTCTTCCCCTCTAACTTTACTGGTTTAAGCGGTACTGGTTATAAAAACCCGACCGCTGCCCAATATAGCTTTGGAATACAGCATCAGCTGTTTCAGGCGGCGGTGGTGAATCTGTCTTATGTGGGATCGGCAGATTACCATCAAGGCGAGCAGCGCAACATCAATACTCTGCCTCTGAATAGCCCTGAGCGAATCAATGTATGTGGCGGTAATTGCGTGTCCGGTGCAACTAATGCCGATCCGAATCCTTTCCGGATTTACCCAGGATACGGCAACATCACTGTAACGGAAGCGTCCAGTAACTCCAATTACAATTCTCTTCAATTGAGTCTAAATTGGCGCAACTCCCATGGGCTCAGCCTCCAAGGCGCTTACACCTACTCACACGCGATTGACGCGGTATCCGGCGACCTAAACGCGCTCTCGAACCCGTTTGACCGCAGGTACGACCGTGCGAGCGGCGATTTCGACCGCCGGCATATCGCGATTTTCAGTTACGTCTATGACCTTCCCTTCTTCACACACTCCAGAGGAGTTTTACGAACAGCCCTTGGCGGTTGGACCGTGTCAGGGATCACTTTGGTGGAGACCGGCACCCCGATTACGCCATTTTCAGGGAAGGACAATCTGGGGCTGGGCGGCGGCACAACAAGTCGGCCTGATGTGGTTGGAAATCTAATCTATCCCCGGAATGTGGACCAATGGTTCAGCACTTCGGCTTTCGCAGCACCGCTTCCGCTGCAGTTCGGCTCGGCCGGTCGCAACTCCATTACCGGTCCTGGCCGGGCAAACTGGAACGTGGCACTGTTCAAAGCGTTTGCTCTTCACTTCCGCGAAGGGGCACGCTTTGAGTTCCGTGGTGAGACCTACAACACTTTCAACCACACCCAGTTTCACGACGTAAATACAACATTGACCGACGCTAATTTCGGCAAAGTAGTAGACACCTACGACCCGCGAATCATACAACTTGGCGCTAAGCTAATTTTCTAGCGAAGCTGCTCGACGGCGCTGGGGTTTTCCTTCCATCAACAAGAAGGGAGACCCCAATGCGCCAAGGCAGGCCTGGATGTCTCTCCCCCGCAGGCCGTGTTTGTTCCCTTCGATACCAGCGTGTTACACATTCAGTCTAGATACGCGGATTTTTGTCTTGTTTCCTTTTAAGCGGTCCAGCGCGCGTTCGATCAACTCCTTCTCCGGTTGACGCAAAGCTTTCATTCCCTCGGCTGGTTCCCGTCTCCTTCGACCGCGAAAATCTCCAATTAACCTTCAATATTCGACGGAGAATGTTCGGTATTCGGGCCGTGGTAGAAGTCGTACTAAACTGGTCGTATATCGCAATGGGCTGGAAAAGAAGCGTTGCAAAACGCGCTGCGGCCAGCGGCGCTCCCTACACTTTAGCCGACTTGCCTTCAGGTCAGCGTTGCATTATTGACCGACTCGACTTGCCTGAAGATCTGGCACGGCGGCTGATGGAACTCGGGTTTTTGCCCGGCAATGAGGTGACTCCGGCCATGCGAGCGCCTGGTGGCGGGCCTCGTGTTTTCCGTGTGGATGGCTCAGAAGTTGCGCTTCGGGATGATACGGCATCAAAACTCTATCTCCGACGTGACCCGGAATCAGATTTAGTGGTGCTGTCCTAAGGCGAGGGTATGAGCAGCTGCCACAATCCCTCTTCTCGCACCAGCCTACTGCCCGATCCAACCATTGCCCCGCCTCGCCCTGCCGGCACGCGAGACATTATTGTTGCGATTGTTGGGCCACCGAACGCCGGCAAATCAACTCTCTTTAATCGTTTAACTGGACTTCACCAGAAAGTCGCGAATTTTCCTGGCGTGACAGTAGAGCAGCGCACCGGGCGCGCCAAACTTAAAGGCGAGCAGGAAGTGTTCCTGGTAGACCTGCCCGGCGTTTATAGCCTGCATCCGCGCGCCGAGGATGAGCAGGTTACTCATGATGTTCTGAAGGGGCAGCGGCCGGAGTTTCCCAAGCCTGACGCTGTTATCTTGATCCTTGATTCCACCAATTTAGGGCGGCATCTTGTTCTGGCTGCCCCGATTTTAAGTCTCGGGTTGCCTACGCTGATTCTTCTGAACATGGCAGACGATCTTGCTTTGCGTGGCGGCAAGGTGGACGTCGCTGCATTGTCTTCCGAATTAGGATGTCCGGTTGCGCTGATTAGTGCGGCTAAGGGTACAGGGCTGGATCGTATCCAACAATTTCTTCTTGGAACAGCGGCGCGCTTGAATGCCCCGCCAACTAGAATTGAGTTGCCTGTCCTACAAGACGTTCCCAAATGTCGGCAGTGGGCAGCGGCCGTAGGTACCCGGGCCTCTTATAGAGCGCCCGCCCCACCGTTGTGGACCCGCCGCCTGGATGCGATATTCCTGCATCCGGTTGCCGGACCGTTTATCTTCGTTGCAGTCGTTGTAGCCGTGTTTCAGAGCATCTTCTCCTGGGCTCAGCCGATCATGGACGGATTGCAGTGGGTAGTTCTATGGTCTGGGCACTGGATGCAGACAGTGCTTCCTGATTCCCCCTGGCGATCGCTTTTGGTGGACGGCATTTGGGGTGGCGTTGGCTCGGTGCTGGTCTTTCTTCCGCAGATTCTTCTGTTGTTTTTCTTTATTGGCGTTCTGGAAGACTCGGGGTATCTGGCGCGTGCGGCCCTGATCGCCGATCGAACCATGGCCAGGTTCGGATTACAGGGCAAATCGTTCATTCCGCTACTGTCGGCCTATGCCTGCGCGGTGCCGGCCATTATGTCCACGCGTGTGATCGAGAACAAACGCGATCGGATGGCGACTATTATGATTGCGCCGCTGATGACGTGCTCGGCGCGGCTTCCCGTTTATACGCTGATCATCGCCGCTTTCGTGCCGAACATCCCGATCCTGCGAGGGGTGCTGTCGCTGCCTGCTGCAGCCATGTTGGGTATGTATCTGCTTGGGTTTGCGGCAGCCGTACTAATTGCTCGATTGTTGAAATCGACGGTGCTGCAGAGTAAGCAAACATCATTCATGATGGAGATGCCACCCTATCGCTGGCCTACCTGGCATTCCCTCAGTTTGCGCTTGCTTGACCGAGCGAAAGTCTTCCTTCATCGTGCTGGTACGGTGATTCTTTGTGTTGCTGTAGTGCTCTGGGTTCTGGCGCACTTGCCGTTGCACAATGGACAAGCTCCGGACTTGGAACACAGCTTTGCAGGAATGGTCGGCAAAGCAATCGAACCGCTTATCAAGCCGCTTGGCTTCAACTGGAAGATCGGCATCGGCCTAATTACCTCGCTGTTTGCTCGTGAGGTCATTGTTGGAACCCTCGGTACCATTTACGGCATCGAAGGAGACGAACAGTCAACTAACTGGTCAACCGGCATACAGCACGCGCTTCGACACGATTTGAGTGCTGCTGGAGCTGTGGCGCTGCTGGTGTTTTTTGCCTTTGCGATGCAGTGCTTCTCGACTCTGGCTGTGGTGAAAAGAGAAACTGGCGGTTGGAAGTGGCCAGCCTTTCAGTTCTCTTATATGTTGGTGCTGGCGTACTCTGGATCATGGGCTTCGTTCCACCTTGTTAACTTCCTTTTAAGATAGTTTCCTTTCTGCAATGAACGACATTTTGAATGTAGTGATCCTCGGCTCGGGCTGTGCCGGGAACACTGCGGCGATTTATACAGCCCGAGCTAATCTCGCGCCTTTGGTTTTAGAAGGCCACGAGCCGGGCGGACAGTTGTCTATTACCACTGAAGTTGAAAACTTTCCTGGGTTTCCGGAGGGTGTGATGGGTCCGGGTCTGGTTCAGAATATGAAGGACCAGGCTACGCGGTTTGGTGCGACCTACCGGCACGGGCGAGTCACGAGTGCAGAGCTGAGTGCCCCACCGTTCACTCTTACCTTAGAGGACGGAGAAACGTTCCAGACTCGGAC
>CALMAV010000402.1:0-5331 GCA_937859895.1 uncultured Bryobacterales bacterium
GGATAGAAAGGTAACTCAGTACCTGCACAGTGGCGGAATTTCCAAACGTAGTAGTCCAGTCTAGAATCCAAAGCAGCAAAGCTAAGGAAAAGCCCACAGCCCCGGCGACAATCTGGTTCTTAGTCAATGTAGAGATGAACGTGCCTAAGGCCAATAGTGCCGCTCCTTGCAGAACAATTCCTAAAAACCCAGTGGCAACCGGTTTCCAGTCTGGCTGGCCGTAAATAAAGAGAAAGGAAATATCGAGAAGCATCAGCAGTAGCAGGCTCCCGTACATCAGCAAGGCAGCAAGCCACTTGCCGATCACTATCTCTGTATCGTGAACCGGCGAAGTAACCAGGAGCTCTATCGTTCCTTGCCGCTTCTCTTCAGCAAACAATCGCATGCTGATGAGAGGGATAAGGAATAACCCAATGACCGCGACGTTAGAGAATAGAGGAGCAATTACCTGCTCATTCAGGTTCAATGGCCCGGCGCCTTGGCCGCTCATCTGCGACTGCAGCGAGTAGTTCACAAAGCTAGCACTAATCAGGTAAGAGAACACACCGCTAAGTAGCGCGAAAATAGCCAGTAAGACCCAAGCTATGGGCGACACAAAGTAGGAATACAACTCACGCTGCGCAATGGTCCAGATATTTCGCATTACAATGCTCCGTCAACAACAACCGAGGCTGGGTCGGCCTGTGAGCCGGTAATCTGAAGGTAAGCTTCTTCCAGAGTTACGGTTGTTGATTTCAGTTCTAAAAGGTTCCACCCAGCGTGGACAATAGCGCGCGCCACGTCAGGTCGGGCATTCCGGTCAGGCAGGCTCTCCACTTCGAAACAAAGCCTGTGGCCTGGGGCCGATCTCTCCAGCACCTTACTAACACCCGGCACCTGCTCTAATCGCTGTCGCACCAGCAGAGCATCCGCCTGACCATCGGTGTCCACCTGCACTTCCACCGCGTTACCAACTCCGCGGTGCTTCAGGCGCTCTACTGAATCGGTCGCCACAATACGCCCGCGGTTTATAATTACGACCCGTCGGCAGATCGCTTCTACTTCTGGCAGAATGTGCGTACTAAGAATAATGGTGTGCTCGCCAGCTAAGTTCTCAATCAGCTCGCGTGTCTCGGTAATCTGCTTGGGATCGAGGCCCGATGTTGGCTCATCAAGAATCAGCACTTCTGGGTTATGAATAATGGCTTGCGCCAGACCAACACGCTGACGGTAACCCTTCGATAACTTCGCGATGAGCTTATCCCGGACATCAGCCACCGAGCAACGCTCCATCACCTGCTCGGTACGTGTTTTTACCTCGGCGGAGGGCACGTTCTTCAGGCGGGCGACGAAGTGAAGGTAGTCAACAACGCTCATCTCCGGATAGACGGGAGGCGTCTCAGGTAAGTAGCCAATGCGCTTCTTCACTTCAAACGAGTTCTCAAAGACATCGAAGCCGGCCACCGTAGCTTTGCCTGCAGTTGGAGGCATGAAGCAGGTCAGAATCCGCATGGTGGTGGTTTTGCCAGCCCCATTGGGCCCGAGAAAGCCGACAATGTCACCCTTATCGACCGAGAACGAGATATTATTCACGGCGACATGACGCGCGTACTTCTTGGAAAGACTCTCAACCTGAATCATATGTATTGATGGTGGAAGACTGGGGTTTGCAAGAAAGGCACTCCAGTCTTACCGTACAGTGTCGTACACGGAAGGTAAAACGGGACAAAACAGAACCGCACGAGCACACCGCAGACTTATTTTGGACGGCACAAAGCCGCAAACGTTAGGGTAGCAGCATGGTAAACAACAGGCTGCGTTCAGCCTGCAGCGCCAAGCGCGACAATCTGGAACCCCGCATCGACGAAAAGAATGTTACCTGTAACGCCACGACCCATATCGCTGGCGAGAAAGACCGCGGTATCGCCCACTTCAGCCGGGTCGGTATTCCTACGAAGCGGTGCGATGGCAGCGACGCCATCCAGAACTTTCGAAAAGTCCCTGATGCCTCGGGCAGAGGTAGTCTTGATGGGACCGGCTGAGATGCAGTTAACACGTATTTTCTGTGGGCCTAACTCATTTGCAAGATACCGAACACAGGCTTCTAAGGCGGCCTTAGCAACGCCCATAACGTTGTAGTTCTGAACCACGCGGGTGGACCCAAGATAAGTTAGCGTGGTGATGGAACCGCCATTTGTCATCAAAGGTGTAAGAGCGCGCGCAACAGCCACCAGAGAGTACGAACTAACGTCCAGCGCAAGGGTGTAGCCTTCGCGACTCGTCGCCAGGAAAGGGCGGCTCAAGTCGTCCCGGTTAGCAAAGGCGATACTGTGAACAACCGCGTCGACGGTGGGCGACAGGTTCTTCAGTTCGGCAACAAGCGCATCCAGTTCCTCCTGCTTTGTGACATCACAGTTCAGGATCTTGGTTGCTTTCAGTTCTGCGCCGAGCTCTTCGACAGTTTCCCTTTGCCGCTCGCCCTGATAAGTAAGAACAAGCGTGGCACCCTCACGAACGAACGCGCTTGCGATTGCATAAGCAATGCTCCATTTGTTGGCGATACCGAGCACCAGGGCGGTCTTACCAGCCAGCAGATTCGACATGAAACTGCCATTGTACAAGCCTGTCGGAACTGATTTACTGGACCGCTATGCGAAGTTGCTCGCTTAAGGTGAGATAGGCAGCTACCCACGCCTGTGCCCGTTCGTCGCCGCGCTGCGCTTTACGGCGAGTCCGCTGCAACAACCCGGCCTGAAGCGCGTAAATCTCATTCTGGGCTGACCACAGATTCACAGAGAAAGGCATTTGTCGGATGATTTTGAGCGCCTCAGACATCCCTCGCAAACGGGAGATGTCGGAAGGTTCTGCTAAGAAGAGTTTCGTCAGCGCATCCACCTTGCCCCGCAGTAAGAACTCCAGCGTTGTCTTATCCAGGACGACACTGCTCAGCTGTGCCTCCCGCAAAAGATTGCTGATACGCTCCCCATCCAGCACCTCGGCAGAACAGGCGCGCCGAATCAGGCTATTCACGGCGTATTCGATTGCGGTGCAAAACTCACGCGGCATCGGCGTCCCTAAGCTGGTGGTGAAACGCATCAGGGCTGCGTGGTGCTCATAGAGCTGCAAGTAGGCGGCTTCAGCCTCGGCAACTGTAGAGGCAAGAACCGTGCGCATGATGCGCCGCTGCTCATCGCGAAACAGCGAGCGGAGAGAGTAGGTACGGTCTCCAAAGCGGCGGTCCAGTTGCCTGACTACTTCCGGGATGTCGACGCGCTCGAAAGATTCGCCCAGCGAAGCCAGCATCTCGCGGTAATCGGTTGCGCCGTTTGCTTTCTGAACACCTCCGGCTACGTTGTGATCGCCGAAGTGCACCACCCAGAATGTAAGGGCTTCGGCCTCCTGTGTCACCTTTGAAATGAAGCATGCTTGCCCTAGTGCCATGCGCATTTTGCCGGCATCACGCACATGATAATCAAGCTGCTTCACAGCATACGAGAAGATGTCAGTTCGCTCGCCATAGGGAGCAAACAGTGAACTGATGGAGTAGTGGGCCCCCACCTTTTCCAGGTCAACCATCGCGGGCTTCACATGCTTGGTGTAGACATCACGGCCATCGCCGTAATCGGCTCGATTGCTGCGCGCTTCTGAGAGGCGAGAAGCAAACTGCTCTTCCAGCGGCAGGCCAAATAACTGCTCGGCGAGCTGCACCACTCGGCCGGCATACTGAATTACCTGGACAGTCTCTATGCCGGAAAGATCGTCGAAAAACCAGCCGCAACTGGTGTACATCAGCATGGCATTGCGCTGCAACTCCAGTAACTTCCATACCGTGACTTCTTCCTGCGGCTTGAGCTTGCGAGAGAAATGATACTGGCCGAATTTTCCGCGCGACTCCGGACTGCGATCAAGCACAACGTGAATGTATCCGTCGCGCGCCTGCCAGGGATCGTTCAGATACTGGCTAGCCAGCTCCTCAAATCTAGGATTGACCGCATCGCGAAGCCAATCCAGAGCCTGTCGCAGGGGACGCCGCCACTCCTGGTTCCAGCCCTGACGCCCGCCATTACAGCCGCAGTTACTGCGCCATCGCTCCACCCCATGCATGCAGCTCCACGAGGTGTTTTCGTGAATCTGTACTTCATGTGTTGGCGGACACTTCTCAAGAAACTCGCCGTAATTGGTGATCTTGGCCTGCTTGCGCGATTCGATCAGATGCAGAGAGTACGCCAACGCCATTTCGCCATGCTTGTGATGGTGGCCGTATGTTTCGCCATCAGTGGCGATATGAGCCAGCTGAGACCAGTTGCGGGTCTCTGAAAAAGCGCCCATCAAGCGCGATGTAAACTTTTCGCCGTTGTCCAGCAGCTTCTCAAAAGCAACCGCTTGGGAGATAGGGCCGTCATAAAAGAACAGATTGATCTTGCGGCCGCTTGGAGTGTTGAACAGGTAAGCGCGAGTGGGGTCCACCTTGGAGCCGGAGACACTCGTCCAGTCACTCGCTCCAAGCGGTCGAACGGCTTTAGCCTGGTGCGGGGCCAGCACAGCAAAGGTAATGCCTGCTTCTGCCATCAGATCCAGCGTCTCAGAATCAACCGCGGTTTCAGGAAGCCACATGCCTTCCGGCGCACGGCCGAACCGGCTCAAAAAGTCTTCAAAGCCCCAGATAATTTGCGTTTTTTTGTCGCGCGTGTTGGCGAGCGGCATGATCATGTGGTTATACGCCTGGGCCATGGCCGAGCCATGATGGGAAAACAGCTTCAGGCTCTGGCGATCGGCATCCAGCAGCCCGCGATACGTATCGGGTGCGTGTTCGGCCATCCAGGAGAGCAGCGTAGGACCGAAGTTGAAGCTGATTTTCGCATAGTTATTGACGATGCGTGCGATGCGCTGCGAGTCGTCCAGAATGCGCGCAGCCAGATTCGGCGCATAGCACTCGGCATCAATCCGTTCGTTCCAGTCGTGATAAGGATAGGCAGAATCCTGCAGTTCAATCTGCTCCAGCCAGGCGTTTTCACGCGGCGGTTGATAAAAGTGGCAGTGAATACAGAGGTAATTCATAGGGACAAATTCAACGTGGAAATTTGGGTTAAGCCGGGGTCTCGCGGCGGCTCTCGACCGGTAGAGAGATTGTGAAGACGGCGCCGGTGGCACGGTCTCGATTGGCAGCAACCACTCGCCCTCCGTGTCGCTTCACGATGGAAGCAACGATATGTAGACCCAAGCCAGACCGGCCATGGTTTGCCGCTTTGGTGGAGACGTTGGGCTTGAACATGGAGGGCAGAATTTCAGGCGGAATGCCCGGACCATTGTCTGAAACGGTGATGGTGAGGGTGTTGTCAGTCTGCTGAGTGG